>JAKFWB010000588.1 GCA_021732945.1 Porphyrobacter sp. | reverse complement strand
GCCTGGGCAGTGCCCTGCATGTGGTGGGCGTGGCGATTGTGGCCGGGGGGATGACTTGGGCCGGATATGGGCCGATCGCCACAGCGGCTGGTGGCACCGCCATCGGGTTGCATGTGTTGCAGGCCTTCATCGCCGCCAACTTTCTCACCGGCCTGCCCGTGTCCGCCATTCTGGCCGGGCGGGACCGGATGCTGTTTGCGCTGGAAGCCGGCAAGCGCCAGCTGGATCTGCTGGCTGACAATATCACCGATGCGATCCTCCGATATGATCTGGACGGCGTGTGCACCTATGCCTCGCCTTCGGTGCGCGAGGTGATGGGCGCGGCGCCCGAAGCCTATATTGGCCAGTCGGTGGCCGCCCGGCTGCACCCCGATTCGCGCGACCGGACATTGCAGGCGCTGGATCGGCTGCTGGATGGCACCAGCGACAAGGAACGCGTCACCTATCGCCGGTTCATCGACCATCCTGATGGCACGCCGGTGTTTCTCGAAGCCGATTGCGCGGTGGTGATGAACCCCGAAACCGGCGAGCGCGAAGGCGTGGTGGTGGCCGCGCGCGATGTGACCGAGCGGGTTGAGCTGGAGCTGCTGCTGACCCGCGCGCGCCGTCATGCCGAGAACGCGGCGCAGGCGAAATCCGATTTCCTCGCCAATATGAGCCACGAAATCCGCACCCCGATGAACGGCGTGCTGGGGTTTGCCGAACTGATGCTGCAAGGCAAGCTGGCGGCCGACCAGCGCCGCTTTGCCGAATTGATCGTGCAATCGGGCCGATCAATGATGATGCTGCTGAATGATGTGCTGGATCTCAGCAAGATCGAAAGCGGTCAGTTCGCGATTGATCGGGCGCCAGTGGATTTGCACGCCAGCCTGGCGGAGTGCGCCGCGCTGCACCGCCCGGCGGCCGAGGCCAAGGGCGTATCGCTGGTGTTTGCAGCCAATGACGCCAAGCCCAACCGCCCGTGGGTGATGACCGATGGCCTGCGGGTGCGCCAGATCATGCTCAATCTGATCGGCAATGCGGTCAAATTCACCGAGGCCGGGCAGATTGAGGTCAGCTATCAGATCACTGCCGATGCAGTGTGCGTGACCGTCGCCGATACCGGCATCGGCATCAGCCCCGCCCGGCTGGACAGCATCTTCCTGCCCTTCACCCAAGGCGAGGCGGAAACCGCCCGTCGCTTTGGCGGCACTGGGCTGGGCCTGTCGATCAGCCGTCAGCTCGCATCACTGCTTGGCGGGCAGATTGAGGTTGAAAGCACGCCCGGCACAGGGTCGCGCTTTACGTTGGTTCTCCCGGCGACGCTGGTGGAGCCATCGGCCGCAGTCGATCTGCCCGAACCGGTGACGGGCAGCGAACTGCCGCATCATTCGCGCATCCTGCTGGTGGAAGATCACGACATCAACCGCGAGCTGGTGTGCGAGATGCTCGAACGCTGCGGGCAGGATGTCGCGGTGGCGCATGATGGCAACGAGGGAATCGCGATGGTGATCGATTCGATCATGCGCGGGCGACCCTATGATCTGGTGCTGATGGATGTGCAGATGCCCGATTGCGACGGCTATGAGGCCACCCGCGCCATTCGTGCGGAGGGAATCGGGCCGGGGCTGCTACCGATCATCGCCCTGACCGCCAATGCCTACCCCGAGGATATTGCTGCCGCGCGGACTGCGGGGATGCAGGGGCACCTCGCCAAGCCGGTGGTGTTCGCGCAGCTCGCGCGGGCGCTGCAACGCTGGTTGCCGACCCGCATCATCGAAGCCGCGCCGCCGGGTGACGCCCACTCCAGCCGGGCTTCAACCTTGGCCCGCTCGCCCCGGTTGGTGGCCCGCTGGCAGGAACGCCGGGCCGAGGCGGTGGCGGCGGTGCGCGCAGCGCTGAGCGATGATGGCGCGTTGGGGCGCGCAGCGGACAGCAGCACCGCGCAAGCCGCAGCAACGGCGCGCGATCACCTCGCGCGGCTGGCGCACAAGCTGGCCGGGATAGCGGCGATGTTTGGAGAGCCAGAGCTTGGCACCTGCGCTGCCGCGCTGGAGCAGGCGCTTACGCGCAAGGATGACCTCGCCGCAAGCCGCAAGCTTGCTCGCGAGCTGCTGGCCTTGGCCGAAAGCGCCTCGCAGTCGGCCACGCAATAGCACCCTGTCTGGCTGATCTGGAGAGCAGCGGTGCGCCTCCGGCTGACCCACCCAATTCCACGGCGCAAGCAAAAGGGCGACCCGTTGCCGGGCCGCCCTCCTGATTGATCCTGCAAGGCTCGCGACGAATTAGAATTCGTAGCGCACGCCGAACTGGACGCGCCATGCCGTTGCCGCTTCAGCGGTGTCGGCGCGGCCCTGGCTTTCGATGATTGTCGTGGCGGCGGTGGAGCCAGCGGGGGGGTTGGTGATCACATAACGGCCCTGCGGGTCGAAGCTGCCCTGCACCAAGGCCACGCGCTGTTCAAAGCCGCCCAGCGTACGGACCGAGTTCCAGTTTTCATCGATCAGGTTCAGCGCGTTGGCGACATCGACATACAGCTCGACCCGGTCCTGCTTGATCCCGGTCAGCTTGCCAATGAACGGCAGTTCCTGACTAAGGCGCAGGTCCATGTCGAACGTCCACGGGTTGCGGCAGGAGTTACGCTCGATCGTCTGACCGGGCGTAAATTCGCAGTTGAGTTCGCTGATGGTGTCGC
>JAKFWB010000402.1 GCA_021732945.1 Porphyrobacter sp. | reverse complement strand
CCGGCGTACGTTCGGATGTTGCAGTGAAAGTCTATGGCGACGATTTCCCCGCAATGGAGAAGACCGCGGCCCAGCTCGTGCAGATTTTGAAAGGGATCGACGGCGCGGAGGACGTGAGAATGGAACAAACCAGCGGCCTTCCGATGCTGGAAGTGAAGCTCGATAAGGACGCCATCGCCCGTTACGGCCTCAATATCAGCGACGTGCTGGACGTGCTTTCCATAGCTGTGGGAGGCCGCGAGGCGGGCCTGGTATTCCAGGGAGACCGCCGCTTCGATATTCTGGTGCGCCTGCCGGACAACCTGCGCCAAGACCTGAAGGTATTGGAAACCCTGCCGGTGCTGCTGCCCGCTACCGATGACATTTTTGCAGACCGCATCGCCAGCCAGCCTCACGCTCGTCCCGCATACATACCGCTGAAGCAGGTAGCAAAGCTGGAAGTCACGGACGGCCCCAACCAGGTCAGCCGCGAAAACGGCAAGCGCCGCGTGGTTGTGCAGGCCAACGTTCGCGAGCGTGACATTGGCTCCTTCGTCAAGGACGCACAGGCGGCTATCGACAGTCAGGTCAAGCTTCCTGCCGGGTATCGGCTAGAATGGGGCGGGCAGTTCAAAAACCTTGAGGAAGCGAAGTCTCGTCTGCAACTTGTCGTTCCAGCCTGCTTCTTCATGATTTTCCTGTTGCTCTTTACGGCCCTCGGATCGGTTAAGCAGGCACTGCTGGTGTTTTCCGGCGTGCCGCTCGCGCTGACGGGGGGCATTCTCACCCTCTGGCTGCGCGGGATGCCGTTCTCGATTTCAGCAGCGGTAGGTCTCATCGCGCTTTCCGGCGTGGCGGTGCTCAACGGTCTCGTCATGATCACCCGCGTGAACCAGCTCGTGCGGGAAGGAGTCGAAGCAGAACGCGCCATCGTGGAAGGCGCGCTGTCCCGGTTGCGTCCGGTCCTGATGACCGCGCTTGTGGCAAGCCTTGGTTTCGTGCCGATGGCGATCGCGACCGCTGCGGGCGCTGAAGTGCAAAAGCCACTGGCAACGGTTGTGATCGGCGGATTACTTACCGCAACGATTCTGACGTTGCTGGTGCTTCCTGCTATTTACAACCGATTCAACCTTGCTCACGACCAATTGCCGCAATAGCGGTATATAACGTGAGTCCTTCCAGGAGGCTTTCCCATGAGATCATCTTATTCCATTACACTTCTGGCCCTGCTCCTCGTAGCGTGTACCATTCCGCCAGATAAAACAATCGACCAGAAGCTTTCCGAATCCCGATCTCCGGCAGAACGTAAAGAGATTCTCCGCCTCGCCTGCCTGAACGAGGCAGAATGGCCGGTAAGAATGCGTAAGCCCATTCCATATGGACAT
This sequence comes from Porphyrobacter sp., assembly GCA_021732945.1. GTDB lineage: Bacteria > Pseudomonadota > Alphaproteobacteria > Sphingomonadales > Sphingomonadaceae > Erythrobacter. Next base: position 1,312 of record JAKFWB010000402.1, on the reverse strand, counting down.
CTTGCCTCTCATAGCCGCCAGGAGCAATTGCAGCGCAATCCTGAAGTCAGGCACATGAAGACGCTTTGCCGTCACATAGATGAGCTCACATCGGGCGATACGGGTGAAAAGCAGACGCCACGGACATTGGCAAATATGTGTGCCGCCCAAGTCGCTGCCAAGAAACAGAACACTGGAAGCGGGTGGGCTGAACATGCAGAACGCATTGCGAAGATATGTGAAGAAATGACAGGCCACGACCTATAAGCTTGACTTCCATTAATGCCCGCTGGCTCGAACGGTTCCTTCTCGTCCCCAGTGCGTATTCCCTTATCGCATTTTTACACCTTTCGGCCAACTCTATATTGTATCAACCTGCCATCACGTTCATCATCTGGACTGCGCTTCTAAGTGATACCGGTGATTAACTACGTGTAAAGGGATAGAGATGGCTACATATAACGTACTGGACTTTGGTGCCACGGCAGGCGATGATACGGACGATACGGCGGCGATCCAAGAAGCTATAGACGCTGCCAATGCTGCTGGTGGCGGTGAAGTCTACATTCCGGCCGGTACATATTTGGTGAGCGGTGGCAGCGAACCTTCCGACGGCTGCATTATGCTTCGTGATAACGTTACCATTTATGGCGACGGCATGGGCGAGACGGTTATCAAGCTGGTTGATAACTGGAACCTCAAGGTTACCGGCATGCTGCGCAGCGAGTACGGTGTGGAAAACGAAAATATCACCCTTCGCGATATGACCCTGGATGGCAACCGCGACAATAATACAGGGAAAGTGGATGGATTCTTTGTAGGAGTAAAACCCGGCGGGACCGGTACGGACAGAAACATCACCGTGGATAGCGTGGAAATACAGAATATGTCGGGTTACGGATTCGACCCGCACGAGCGCACCACCAACCTCGTTATCCGCAACTCCGTGGCCCACGATAACGGGCTAGATGGCTTCGTAGCCGATTACCTCATAGACAGCCGGTTTGAGAACAACATTGCCTACAACAATGGCCGTCATGGCTTCAATGTCGTGACCTCGACCAACAATTTCACCATGGACGGAAATAGGGCTTACGACAATGGATCGACGGGCCTGACGGTGCAACGCGGAAGTGAAAACATACCCTCGCCGCAAATTCTGACCATTACCAACAACAGCTTTACGGATAATGCACGTGCTGGTGTGGAATTAAAAATGTCCGATCAAATAACGATGACCGGCAATAACATCACTGGTAACGGACGTGAGGGAATCAAAATCTGGGGTTCACGCGATCTTACGATCGAGACTAACAGACTGGACGGGAACTCT
>JAKFWB010000350.1 GCA_021732945.1 Porphyrobacter sp. | reverse complement strand
AGTCGGCATGGTCAAGAAGGCGTGGAAAGACGGATACTTCGTCGTCCCCGGCCTGCACCAGAATGGTGCCAAGAATGGCGGCGGCACCGGCGACCAGAAGCGCGTGGTCACCCCCCGCGCCGCGCGCGACAGCGGTGCGAGCGTTCTCGTGATCGGCCGCCCGATCAGCCGCGCGGAAGACCCGGTGGCGGCAGCACGCGCGATTGAGGCGACGCTTTAGGCGCACGCTCATGACCGACCACGCCACCCCCAATCTGCCCGCGCGCGATTTCACCGCGACTTCGGCATTCTACGCCAAGCTGGGATTCGCGGAAGATTATCGCTCGGACGGGTGGATGATCCTGTCACGCGGGGGCATAACGCTGGAGTTCTTCCTCTACCCCGATCTTGATCCCTACCACTCTTCATTCAGCTGCTGCCTGCGGCTCGATGATCTAGGCGCGATGACGGCGCAGGTGCGCGCCGCCGATGTGCCCAACGCCCGCGTCGGCATCCCGCGCTTTCATCCGCCGCAGGTTGAGGACAGCGGACTGACCATCGCCTATCTGATCGACCCCGATGGCACGCTGCTGCGGCTGATCCAGAACGATTGAGCGACGACCGCATCTCATGACTGCCATCACCACCGCTTCCCCCGCCGACGCCTCCGCCCTCAAAGCCTTACTCGAAGCCGCCTATCGCGGCGATTCGGCGCGGCGCGGGTGGAACCATGAGGCCGATATTCTCGACGATGAGCGCACCGCGCCCGGCGAGGTCGAGGCGCTGCTCGCCGATCCTGCGGTCACCATTCTGACCGCGCGCGAGGGCGAAGACCTGATCGGCTGCGTCGCCGTTACGATCAAAGGCACCGCGCTCGGCTATCTTGGGATGCTCTGCGTCGCTCCCGATCTGCAATCGGCGGGCCTCGGACGGCGGCTGCTCGATGCGGCGGAGGATCATGCCGAAGCGCTCGGCATCGCGACAATGGAGATGACGGTGATCGACGGCCGCGAAAGCCTCATCGCGTGGTACGAACGGCGGGGCTATATCCGCACCGGCGAGACCCGGCCCTTTCCCGTGCTGCGTGATCCGCCGGTGACCTTCGTGGTGCTGGAAAAGCGGCTCGGCCCCGCGTAAGGCGGCGCGCATGGCCACCCTCGTCAAAATCTGCGGGCTTTCCACGCCAGAAACCCTCGCCGCTGCTGTGCAAGCGGGAGCGGATTATGTCGGCCTCGTCCATTTCGAAAAGAGCCCACGCCATCTGAATATCGCCGACGCTGCAACACTGCGCGGGCTGATCCCGCCGCAGGTCAAGACGGTGCTGCTGGTAGTGAACCTCGCCCCCGCCGCGCTGTCCGAGGCTGTGCGCGAGGTGCGGCCCGATGTGGTGCAATTCCACGGGGCCGAGACGCCCGAAACCCTCGCCCGCTTTCGCGATGCAACCGGGATCGAAGCATGGCGCGCGCTTGGCGTGCGCGATGCCGCCAGCCTCGCCGATGCCGCGCGGTTCCACGGCGCGGCGGACATGCTGCTGTTCGATGCGCCTGCCAGCGGTCTGCCCGGTGGCAATGGCACGCGGTTCGATTGGGATCTGCTCAAGGCATACAAGGCACCCACCCCATGGGGCCTTGCGGGCGGGCTCACCCCCACCAATGTTGCCGAGGCGATCCGCCTGACTGGCGCGCCGCTGGTAGACACCTCATCCGGCGTCGAAAGCGCGCCCGGTATCAAGGACGTGGACAGAATCGCCGCCTTCTGCAAAGCCGCCCGGCAAACCTGAGCAAGGTTCGCTCGTCCTGAGCCTGTCGAAGGACGCGCATTGCCGCCCGCTCATACTTCGACAAGCTCAGCATGAGCGGAAAAGCCAGATGAACACGCACCTCAATTCCTTCCGCACCCAGCCCGATGACCACGGCCATTTCGGCCAGTTTGGCGGGCGCTATGTCGCCGAAACGCTGATGCCGCTCGTGCTCGATCTCGAGCGCGAATACCGCAAGGCACAGGCCGACCCGGCGTTTCAGGCCGAGTTCGACGACCTGCTCGAGCATTATGTCGGCCGCCCCTCGCCGCTCTACTTCGCGCCGCGCATCACCGAAGAATTGGGCGGCGCGCAGGTGTGGTTCAAACGTGATGAGCTCAATCACACCGGCGCGCACAAGATCAACAATTGCATCGGGCAGATCCTGCTGGCGATGCGGATGGGCAAGACCCGCATCATCGCCGAGACCGGCGCGGGCCAGCACGGGGTGGCGACCGCGACAGTCTGCGCGCGCTTCGGCCTGCCTTGCGTGATCTACATGGGCGCCGAGGATGTGGCGCGCCAGTCGCCCAACGTATTCCGCATGAAGCTGCTCGGCGCGGAGGTGATCCCCGTCACCAGCGGCGGCGCGACGCTGAAGGACGCGATGAACGAAGGGCTACGCGACTGGGTCGCGAACGTCCACGACACCTTCTACATCATCGGAACCGCCGCCGGCCCGCACCCCTATCCCGAGATGGTGCGCAATTTCCAGAGCGTGATCGGCAAGGAAGCGCGCGCGCAGATGCTCAGCCGCACGGGTCGCCTGCCCGATCTGCTGGTCGCCTGCATCGGCGGCGGATCGAATGCGCTTGGGCTGTTCCACCCGTTCCTTGATGATGCCGACGTGAAGATGCTCGGCGTCGAGGCGGCAGGGCATGGCCTCGACGCCGAGCATCTTCACGTCGGCA
>JAKFWB010000105.1 GCA_021732945.1 Porphyrobacter sp. | reverse complement strand
TGATCGAACAGCGGAAATCACCACCCAGTCCTTTGCGTGGCGGCGGGCAAACTGCTGGCGGTCACGCGTGACAAACTCTGCCGCTGACAACTCGGGGCCGTGGATGGCCTCCCACGCATCAGGATACCAATCCCGCGACGCCCTGTCTGCCATCGGCTGTTCGCGGTAGGTGAACAGGTCCGGGTAACCCGCGGCAACGAGCGCCCATTCGGCGTCTTCTTCATACCAGCCGCCAGATAGTCGCAGCGCAGGATCCATCCCCGCATTGCGTGCCCGGTCGAGCTTGAAGCCGCCATGACCGGCAGTGGAATGAAAGACGATCCCCTCGGCGTAGATGGTCGCCGATTGAGACCTGCCCCAAGGCGTGGAAACGCGCAGGATCGTATCGACGCGGCCGAGCGCGTTGCGCTGGCGGACATGCAGCGCGATGTCGGCAATATAGGCGCGGAAGGAGACTTCATCAGCCACGGCACCTTCGGCGCAATAGACATCTGACCGGGACCATTCGCAAATCGGCCGGTTGAGCTTCCAGCCGGACACGATCGAGAAGCCATCCTTGAGCGGAATGGCGATATAGGCGAGCCCATCGACCCGTGCGGCCATAAGGCCGTCGCTGGTCGTGCCATGTTCGACAATGATGTCGTTCATGCCGCCCTCCTGAGTTCAGAGGACGGAACGGCCAGATCAGCGTCGGTCACAATCTCGGCGCGCATCCCGGAATACGGATTGTCGCGCATCCATGCTTCTGCAGATGGCATGTCGGCTGCGAGGTGGCGCAATTCGTCCTTGCCCCGAAACGTGGTCAAGACGCGGACTTGACCAGGCTTTGGCGTGTCGACGATCTCGAAATTGAGCGGGCTTTCGACGCTGTAGGCGCGGCGCACGGTCATGACGATGACGCCCTGACTGCCGTAGGTTGCCAGATGGAGCATGAAATGCGCCGGCGAACGGTAGTTGTCCGTAACCTGGCCGGGGTAGCGTTCAACGAGCCGGCCGGTGCCGTTGTCGTTGTTCCAAGCGACAAGTTTGCGGCGAAAACGTTCGGGCGGGCGCTGCTCGCCATTCGAATAGCGGACGAGGCTGCCCAATGGGGCGGTGGCGTAGATGTATTGCGCTGACATTTTCAGGTCTCCTTGAAACGCGAAAGCCCGGCTCAACGGCCGGGCTTCGTGGGATGATTGGACGGGAAATTTCAGGTGGAGGGCGGCGGATCAGCCAAACGTCCAAGCACCTCCTCGACGTAGGACGCGGTCGACATCGAATGGACGTCGTCAGCCGTTATGACGGTCGCCATCCCGCCAAAGCCGTCGGGCCGCATTTTCGTGCAGGTCCACGCTGCGATGATCTGCACATGGTCAAGGTCAGGCGATCGCCGGACAATGTCCTGGAATATCAGGTCATAGCCGATCATCGAGAAATCGAGCTCAAACTCGTCTTCGCCAAGATCACCCTTGGCGATTTCCGCGCGCACCACGTCAGCGATGCGACTGACCATGCCGGTGTTCTGACCGAGCAATTCGACCAGCTCAGCGGTCGCGATCCAAGCCGTGTCGGCGACATTATCGCTGGCGAAAAAGTAGACCGCTTGGTCATTGCCTTCATGCTCGAACAGTTCGCACAGCAAACGGCGTTCGAGCGGGGTCATCGCCGCGACTGGGATGTCCGGTTGCACGACCGTTGGTGAATGATAGTCAGCCATGGCGTCCTCCCCAGCAGGGCACGGGAGCGCTGGTTTTCGGCATGTGAGGTCTCCTCAAAAAGAGGCGGCCCGGCGCGGTGGCCGGGCCTGAGTGAGATAAAAACAAGCGGGATGTAGAATCCGCGCGGTTCGGATCATTCTGCGGCGATCGCGTAAGCCGCTTCGTCATCATCAAGGAACGCGGGTAGCTCGAGCCCTTCACGATCAACGTCAGGCGTAGCGACATGACCACCGTCGGCGTCGGGCGTCCGCAGCGGCTCTGGAAGCCAGTGGGCATCTTCCAGCAGCCGTTCCGCTTCGCGGGCCATGTCGCCTTTTTTCAGGTGATCGATCATGCCAGCGAACTGCTCTCCGCGCGCTTCGGTCACATCGGCAAGGATGCGCGGTTTGGTCACGCTGCGAAAATAGCCATCGACAGTGGGCTTCCAGCCTGCCGCCACGACATCAAGACCAACGGCATGCGCCAGGACATGGCTGTGAGCGATGCGGCGTGCAACGCTGTGCGTCGACACCCGGCCATTGTCGTATTTGGGGACGATCTCGGCCTGCGCGTTCACCGCGAGCGATGTGCAATGGGCAAACAGACTGGCCTGCTCATCGGCGTCGAAGGCCAGAAGCGCGTCCCAAAGTTCCTTGTCGGACTCTGGCAGTCGATCCTCCCAACGCTTCATGCGCTCGGCGATGGCCCGCGCGGGCGCACTGTCGCGCAGACCTGCAGGTGGATTGGCAAAGGACACCCGGTTCAGCGACAGTTGCAGACAGCTCTCGCGGCTGTAGCTGTAGAAGGTGTCGAGCACGAGCGCGTGCAACACCGTCGCGAAGGCCGTGGCGGGGCTTTGGGCAAAGGCATCCTGCAACGCGAGTGTGCGCCAGGCGGTCAGGTCGGCAACCAGGCGGTCGGGCAACGGCTTGAGGATGTCGTCGTCGGCATCTTCTTCATCAGTTCCGGTAGGTGCCGAACCGCTGGCGCTTGGTGCGGTCCCGCTATGGTTTGCGCCGGG
>JAKFWB010000264.1 GCA_021732945.1 Porphyrobacter sp. | reverse complement strand
GCGGTCCAGGTGTCGATTTCAAGGTTCAGGGCGTCAACATCGAACACGTCGAGCGCGGTGAAATCGGAATCGTAGCGTTCGAAGCTGTCAAACTTGCGATAGGACCCGATGAAGATCAGGTCTGCGCTGTCGGACAGCGGGAATTCCAGCTCACCGGTAACACCGTAGTTGTCGACATCGGCAATTGGCGCAAAGTTGGCCGAGACCACCCGGTTATCGAGCGCTTCTTCAAAGGCACCCTGATCGCGCAGCGCAGTGGAGACCGAAGGCTGGCCATTGCCGCCATTCGCCCCAAGGCCAACCGCAGCAAAGGCTCCGCTGGTCACCAATGGGGACTGGTACAGCTCAATTGCGCCGCAGCAGCTTGACTGGCCCTTGGAATAGTCAGCGATGATACGTCCGCGCAGGCCGCTGTCGGTATCCCAGCCCAGCTGGCCGCGCACCAGCCACTGATCGACATCATTGGTTTCACCGATTTCTGCCCCGGTGCGATCAACCACGGTCAGGAAACCATCCCGCTGGCGATAAGCGCCGGTGACGCGCAGCGCGAGCGTATCCTGCACGATCGGCACGTTCACCGCGCCCTGCACGCTGACTTCGTTGAAATTGCCATATCCGGCATTCACGAAGCCGCCGAATTCGGTGACATCGGGCCGGACATTGGTGATGTTGAGCGCGCCAGCCGAAGTGTTGCGGCCGAACAACGTGCCCTGCGGTCCGCGCAGCACTTCGACCCGCTCAACGTCAACAAATTCGCTCAAGGCGATACCGGGGCGCGACTGGTAAGCGCCATCGATGAAAATGCCGACCGCGCTCTCAAAGCCGATATTGTTCGACGTGGTCCCAACCCCGCGCACGCGCAACACGACGGACCCTGACGCAATCTGCGCCTGCGAGCTGGAGAAGCTGGTGGCAAGCGCGGCGACCTGCTGAATATTGACCACGCCCTGATTTTCGAGCTGCTGGGGCGAAATCGCGGTCACCGCCAGCGGAATGTCCTGCACGTCCTGCGCGCGGCGAGTCGCGGTCACGATGATGACATTGCTGTCTTGCGCTTCGGGGGCAGCAGCTGCCTCATCCTGAGCAAAAGCGGGGGTAGTCAGTGCACTGCAAGCCATAAGGCCGCCAGCAAAGGCAGAAAATTTGCGCGTCATGTTTTCCCTCTCTCCACAATCCAGCCGGTCTTGACGCCGGTCTAGGCGGTTGCGGGCAGGAACCTATCAGGGTCGCGCGCCCTAACAAGAGTCACAGGAAAAGTTCTGGGCAGTCGTAGCAAAAATGCAACATGCTGGTTTGCGGCGCAGCATGAATCCAATGCAACACTCGCAAACGCAACATTCTTTCGTAGGCGTCCGTTTTCTTAGAAGCCGTAGCGTAAACCCAGCCACATAGTGCGCGGGACGCCGAGATCGACCGACCCTGCCTGATTGCGGGTCACGATCGCTTCATCGGTCAGATTCTCGCCCCGCACCACCAACGAGAGCGCTTTGCGAAGCGGCGCAGTGAAAAATGCGTCTACCGTGGTCGCCGGGCGGAGCGAATCAGCTTCGCGATCGTCCTCGAATTGCGCCGAAACGTGCCGCACCGTGCCCGCCACCTGCCAGCCTGGGGCCGGCTGCCAGCCAAGGGTCAGGGTCGCAGCAAATTCGGGGGTCTGCGCCGGGCGATTGCCATCAAGGCTGAGCGAGGCACCCTCGCCGCGAACCTTGGCATCGGTCCACGCCAACCCGCCATCAAGGTTGACTGCACCGAACTTCGCCGCAAGCGTGGCCTCGACCCCGCGCGCGCTGATGGCGGGCAAGTTCTCCCGGCGGCGCAGATTGGGGGCGATGGTGACATTGGCGATGGCATTATCGACCGTGTTGTCGAACGCGGTGACGGACAGCACCAGCGCGTTAACCGGCTGCCAATCCAATCCGATTTCATAGCCTTCAAGCTGTTCATTCTCCAGCGCGGCATTGGCCTCGGTCACCACCGGGAAGACCACGAAGGGGCGGTAAAGTTCATTGAGGGTCGGCAGCCGCAGCCCAGTATAGGCCGCCGCGCGCAGACCAAGCCGCCGGGTCGCGTTGAACGAGGCACCCACGCGCCAGTTCAGCGACCAGTCGCTGCGATCGGGCGCGATCAGCGTGCTGACCGGCGCTCCGGCGGCGCTAATCGCGGTGAAGAACCCGCCGGTGATGCTGGTGCGATCCGCTCGCAGGCCGCCGTTCAGCAGCAGGGGGCCGATTTGCCAGTCATCCTCAATGAACAGACCAAGGTTGGCGGTCGCGCCCCCTGCGCGCCGACGTTCCGTGATCAGGCCCGTAAAGGCGCTGATTGCCTCTTCCTGCAATTCGCCATCGGCACGGCGGTAATCGGCCCCGACGCGGATATCATGGCCTTCCAGCAGCGGCGGGCGCAATTCGAACTTGCCGCCAATCCCGGTAGAAGGCGTGCGGCGCTGGTCCAGCGTCGGCGTAAAGCGGGTCGCGCTGATAACGATGTTGGAAAAATCGCGCGTCTGGACATAGGCCAGAGCCTCAAACGCCCAGTTCCCGCGTCCGACGATGCGGAGCGAGGCTTCTTCGCCCTCGCTGGTGGAATCCGCACCCTCGAAGCGCAATGTTCGAGCGTCGCGAAAGGCGGCCACGCGGGCTTGCACTTCAACCGTTTCGGTCAGCGGAGCGACAGCGCGGATGGCGGCGTTCCAACTTTCAAACG
>JAKFWB010000308.1 GCA_021732945.1 Porphyrobacter sp. | reverse complement strand
TGTACAGCGCTCGGCGCACGAACTTTGCGCTGGCGATGCTGAAACTGGCGCGTGAAAAAACCGAACTTGAAATCGTCAACGACCAGATCGGATCACCGACCTGGGCGCGGGACTATGCCGCCGCCACGGCACGCCTGATCGCGGACGGCGGCAGGTTGCGGGACAGTCCCGGCATATACCACCTGTCTGCGCAGTCACATTGCACGCGCATGCAATTGGCGCAAAAACTCATTGACAGCGCGAAAACGGTATCCGGTTCCGGTACAAGCTGGGCCACGCTGCGTCCGACGACAACCGCACAATATCCGCATGTTGCAGCACGGCCCCTGAATACCGTCACCAGCACCCGCAAAATCGAGCAGGCCTTTGGCATTCGCATGCCCGTGTGGGAAGATCAGATCCAACCCTTTTTACAGACGCTAGGGCGTGATTAAGTGATTGAGGGGATGGATGCCAATCGGTTTAATTACCTAATCACCTAATCACCTAATCACCTCGTCACTTAGAGCGCCTAACAAAATGAAATCATACGGCTTTGAGAGATCGCCAGCAGATGAGGCAGCATCCGAGCTTGAGGAATGCCTCATGGATGGATGGCAAGCGCTCGAATCGCACACGCAGTCGTCGGAACTGATGCAACCAAGAGATGGTGCGCTCGACCACCCACCGGGTTTTGCCCAGGCCACTGCCGTGCGCAGTGCGTCGGCGGGCAATTTGAGTGTCAATTCCCCGTTGAGCGAGAAGCGCGCGCAAAGGGTTCGAATCGTAGGCGCGATCGGCCTGAACGAGGGCGGGTTTTTGCTTGGGCGCACCGGGCAAGCCGCGAACCGGCGGGACCGCTTCCACCAGTGGCATGAGCTGGGTGATGTCGTGGCGATTGGCGCCCGTCAGAATCACCGAAAGCGGGATGCCCTCGGCGTCCGTGAGGATGTGGTGCTTGCTGCCCGGACGACGGCGATCGGTTGGGTTCGGTCCACTTTTTTTCCCGCACCCACGGCGCGTATGGAAGAGCTGTCGGCGATGGCCCGGGAAAAGTCCAGCTTGTCCGCACCCCGCAGCTTGGCGAGCAACACTTGGTGCAGCCGATCCCAGACGCGCGCCCGCTGCCACGCTTGCAATCGGCGCCAGCACGTCATGCCAGAACCACAGCCCATCTCTTTTGGCAGCATCTCCCACGGGATACCTGAGCGCAGAACGAACACGATGCCCGTGAGCACCCGCCGGTCGCACAGGGGCAACCGGCCGGCGTGGCGCTTGCGTCGTCGTTTCTTGGGTAGCAGTGGCTCGATGTGCCTCCATAGCTCCTCGTCGATCAGTGGCTGCGGCATGCGTTTCCCTCCCGGTTACGCGATGCCTCACCGTACAAAATCCTTCAACAAAGTACAAGCGTCATTTTGTTAGGCGCTCTAAGTACGTTCCCTAGCAAGCGTAGATTCTATGAGCGCTGTCTAGTCTGCCCGACGAGTTGTGGTTGGTAGTTTCCTCCGGATTTCCAGACTGCCAAGGCGATGCGCAGGAGTTTACGGGCGATGATGCAATAAGCGGCGGTCTTGGGATGCCCCTTGGCGAGCAGTTTATCGAGAATGGGCCGCCAGACAGTGGTCCGGGATGCGCACATCGCCGCCATGCAGATGAGGCGACGCTCTTCCGGATTGCCGCGTTTGGACAGATGCCGCCGGCCCTTGAACTGTCCCGACTCTTTCGGTCGTGGATCGAGTCCCAGGGCTGCGACCAAGGCGTCGCTGGTGGCGTAGTCAATGCGGCTGAGGCGCACCGCCAGCGAGGTACTGATCAGTGGACCGATACCGCTAATGGTAGCCAACCGCGCGCGCCCGGTGGCGAGCTGCTCATCCTGACTCACCAGCGCCTGGAGTCGCGCATCAATATCGGCGAGGAGTTCATCAAATGCCACCAACAATCGCTTGACGGCTTTGGTGCAGTCGCCAATACCACTGAAGCTTAGCCGCAACGCGGTGCGATTCTTCATCACTTGGTGGCGGCGCTGTACCAACGTGGTGATATCCCGCTGCAGGGCCGTGGGCGGGACGTAGGAATGGCAATGCGCGGTTTCGTTGCGTACGAACCGTGCAATACCACAGGCATCGAGGACATCGGTCTTGCCCCGGCTTCTGAGACTTTGCAGGTAGTGGGCGACCTCGCGTGGATTGAGTACATAGACGACATGGCCTGCGGCCACGGCCAAGTCGGCTACTCGACGATGGTAGGCGCCCGTGGCCTCCAAGCCGATGCGGGTGCCGGCGGGCAGCGATTTGAGCCAGCGCTGGATGGCCGCAGCCGTATTGGCCACATGCTCGATGGATCTGCGATCATCGGCATAGGCGATGACCAGTTCGTCGCGGCTGACATCGATTCCCACAGACAGGGTTTCATGGTTCATGGCGAGACTCCCCTCAGAGCGGTCAGCGGGTTAGAATGATCGAGCCGAGGGGCGCTTGTTTGGGCGTACGCTTGTGATCTATCGGCCGTCGAATGCCTTCGTGGAAGAATACATTCGCGCGCTGCATTCCTAATCGACGCTCGGGCAAGCGAAGTGGGGACAGGTCTACGACAGTCTGTCCGCAATTGCGGCAGATGGCCCGTATCGTCCCTCCACCTCGGCACCCCTATCCGCTGCCGTCTAAGGGTGCACAATTAATATACAAGCCCGTATGAAACGAAGTGAAATACGGGGCCTTTCCCGTAATC
>JAKFWB010000305.1 GCA_021732945.1 Porphyrobacter sp. | reverse complement strand
GCCAGCGCTGGCGATGAGGCGCGGATTATCGGCATTGCCCGGCGAGAGGCTCCGCTGCCGCCCGGCGCTCGAATGGAAATGTTCGTGGCCGAGCCCGCCAAATGGGGCGAGGTGCTGGAAGCGGTCAGCCCGCGCGCGCTGATCTGTGCGCTGGGCACCACCTGGAAAAAGGCGGGCGGCAATGAAGCTGCATTCCGCGCGGTCGATCATGACCTGGTGCTCGCCACGGCTCATGCTGCCAAGGCAGCGGGCGTACCGAACATGGTGCTGATCAGCGCGGCAGGGGCTGATGCGCGCAGCAAGGCGCTGTACATGCGCGTGAAGGGCGAGACGGAGGCAGCGGTGTCCAAAGTCGGCTTCAAGCGGCTCGATATCCTGCATCCCGGCCTGCTGCGCGGCGAGCGGTCGGGCGACCTGCGCTTGGCTGAGCGCGCTGCGATCATCGCGGCACCGCTGATCGATCCGCTGCTGAACGGCAAGTGGGCGCGGTTCCGGTCAATCGATGCCGGGCTGGTGGCCGAAGCCGCGCTGGGTTTCGCCCTGCGGCGCGCGGGCGGGCGCTTCACCCACGATAACGAAGCGATGCGCCGCGCCGCGCGCGAATGGCGCCGCGTGCACGAAGCAGGAGAGGTGCTGTGATCGACTGGAGCGCGTGGTTCAGCATGGTCAACCTGCTGGCGCTGATCGCCTGGGTCGCCCTGATCCTGCTGCCGCGCTGGCCCGCCTTGCTGTCAGGCATTCTCTATCTGGGCGTCGGCTTGCTGTGCCTGATCTATGCCACCGGGCTGATCGGAGTGCTGACCGGCCTGATCGCAGCCGAAGGCGGCGGCGGGGCGGACTTCACCACCATCGCAGGCGTGCGGTCGATCTTTGCCAGCGATGCCGGGGTGACGATCGGCTGGACCCATTACCTCGCCTTTGATCTGTTCGTCGGCCTGTGGATCGCGCGGGATGGCGATGCCAAGAACATTTCGCGCTTCATTCAGGCGCCGATCCTGCTGGCGACCTTCATGGCCGGTCCACTGGGCCTTGGCGTGTGGTTGCTCCTGCGCGAGCCTGCCGCGCGTCGTAGCGGCAGGTTCCGCTAGACCGGCGGGCGTGCTTGCGCTTTAATCCCGGGCAGACAGCTTTTGGGAGAGAGCACGGCCATGGCGAACGACGCCTATCACGATCATCAGACCTTTGATGCGATCATGCACTTCTGGGCGAAGGAACGCCCCGATGGCCCGGCCTTCGATCAGGATGGGCGGGTAACCACCTATGCCGAGGCCGATCTCCTCACCCGCCAACTGATCGCGCTGCTGCAAGCGCGCGATATTGCGCCGGGGGACCGAATCAGCTGGCTGGGCAAGAACCGCGATACCTATTTCCTGCTCTATATCGCGGCGGCGCGGATGGGAGCGGTGATGGTGCCGATTGGCTGGCGGCTGGCCCCGCGCGAAATCGCCTATATCCTCTCCGATACCGAGGCGAAGCTGCTGTTTGCCGAAGCTGATTTTGTTGAAACAGCCCACGCCGTCGCCGCCGAATTGCCCGCCAACCCCGAAGTGATCGAGGCTGAGGCGGCGCGCATGGCGGCGGGGGGCTTCGAACCTGCCGACTACACGCCGCCCGGCCCGCATGATCCGGTGTTGCAGCTCTATACCTCGGGCACCACGGGCAATCCCAAGGGCGCGATGCTGACCAACGCCAACTTGCTGAGCCTTGTTAAACTCGGCAAGGCTGCGGGGCTAGGCTGGCTTGATTACGAACCCGGTGATTGCATGCTGGTCGCCATGCCGTGCGCGCATATTGGCGGGACGGGGCTGGCGAATATTGCGGTGGCGAATGGTGTGCGCTCGCTGGTGCAGGCGGAGTTCACCCCCGTCGGCGTGCTTGATGCGATCGAGGCTGGAGCGACGCATATGTTCCTTGTGCCCGCAGCGTTGCAAATGGCGGTCCAGCACCCGCGCGCTGCGACCACCGATTTCAGTAACTGCAAGTATCTGATGTATGGCGCGGCGCCCATGCCGTTGGAATTGCTGAAAGAAGCGGTGCGGACGATGCCGACCACGAAGTTCCTGCAAGCTTATGGCATGACCGAAACCTCGGGCACGATTTCCAGCCTGCCGCCCGAAGATCATGCGACCGAAGGCAACGAGCGGATGCGCTCGGCGGGCAAGGCGCTGCCGGGGGTGCAGATCGAGGTGCGCGGGCCTGACAATGTCGAAGTGCCGCTCGGCGAGATTGGCGAGGTTTGCATTCTCTCGCCATCCAACACGCCCGGTTACTGGAAGCTGCCCGAGGCCACGACGAAGACCATCGATCCCGATGGTTGGCTCCACACCGGCGATGCGGCGATTATGGACGCGGATGGCTACATCTACATTCAGGACCGGATCAAGGACATGATCATCTCGGGCGGAGAGAACGTCTATCCGGCGGAAGTGGAAAGCGCGATCTACGGCCACCCCGCCATCGCCGAGGTCGCGGTGATCGGCATCCCGAGCGCCAAGTGGGGCGAGGAGGTCAAGGCCTGCGTGGTCGCCAAGCCCGGCATGGAGGTCAACGAGGCTGACGTGATCGCCTGGGCGCGCGAGCGGATTGCCGCCTTCAAGGCGCCCAAAAGCGTCGATGTGATACCGCTGATGCCGCGCAACGCCAGCGGCAAGATCCTGCGCCGCGAATTGCGTGCGCCCTATTGGGAAGGGCAGGAACGCCAGGTCTC
>JAKFWB010000106.1 GCA_021732945.1 Porphyrobacter sp. | reverse complement strand
ACGACGTGGCCATTAATGAGTTGAGCGCCAAAAATGACAAGGCGGCTTTGCTCTCTAAAGCGCTGGGGGCCGGCACTCTGCTCAAAACCGGGACTGCGGCAGGCGCCCCGCCATCCCCCAGCTTTCCAAACCGTCCGGCCGGGCCGACCACACCCGCCGGTTTCGCTTGATCTGGTTCTTTCAGAATATCGATCGATCACGCAGGGAGCGCGAAGCGATCGATGACCTCGCCAGCAGAGTTGACTGGTTGACCCTGCTCGGCTGGCGCTTCGATGACCGCATGCGCCTGGTCGTTGACGCGGACATAACCGTAGCCGGAACGCTTCGCCCGGTTACGCTGCGCTATCCTGAGCATTTCCCGGATATCCCTGCCCTCGTCTTGCCGCGTGGCACGGACGAACAGTGGAGCGCGCATCAATACGGCGCGGGCGGCGAACTATGCCTCGAATGGGGCCCCGATAACTGGCAGCCTTCAATAATGGGCGCCAACATGTTGGAGAGCGCCTATCGTCTGCTTGCCGGCGAGACCCCCGCGCCAGATCAAACGAGTCGCGTACCTTCAAGGCACAAAACGACGCTCGGGCAGCAAGTACGCGGGGATCAGTTTCGCTTTCTGGCGACCCGGAATTTCAATGCAATCGTTCAAGCTCTTCCGGAAAACGCTCTCTGGACGGGCACGCTTGTGGGGACCTATCGCCGCGCCGGCATCGTCTTCGGCGTGAAGTCAGTTCAGCGTAGCGACAATGACACGTGGACTGCGCCAGACTATCCGGCTGATTTGCTCTGGGAGGACGGCACCCACTATTCCTGTGCCTTCGTGCGCTGGGCAAAGGACAGCGCTGCGCCTCCAACCGAAAACCGGACAGTATTTCTGGAGGTCGTTAAAGCACATCATCCGCATGTGCTACATGATGTGTCGTGCCTGGTACTGGCACGCGGCGGAAAACTGAATGTCTATACGATCCTCAATGGCGACGATGAGAAGTGCCGGACCGTTACCGTAATTCCAGCCGAGGAGACTGCGTCGCGACTGGATGTTGATCACGTCTCTCTTGCAAGTCGCAGTGTCGCAATAATTGGATGTGGGTCAGTTGGAAGCAAGATCGGCACGATGCTCGCACGGGCTGGCGTCGGGAGTTTCCTCCTGATCGATGATGATCTTATGCTGCCGGACAATCTGGTACGCAACGCTTTGGACTGGCGCGATGTCGGTTACCACAAGGCGGCAGCCTTAGGCCGCCTGATACGGCTTGCAAGCCCAAGCGCCAATATCGACGCGCGCGAATACAGGCTCGGCGGACAGACATCGTCAGGCTACACCGAGACCATCCTTCAATTGATTGGGAAGTGTGACCTGATCATCGATGCGACTGCAGACCCGCATGTATTTAACTACCTTGCGGCAGCGGCAACGCGTAGCGAAAAGCCGATGATGTGGGCGCAGGTGTTTGGCGGCGGCATCGGCGGTTTGATCGCGCGTCATCGCCCTCAAAAAGAACCCGTTCCTGCAGCAATGCGTCTCCAGATTGAACAATGGTGCAATCAACGGGGCCAACCAATCGAGCGCGACGTCACTGACTATGCGTCTCGAGAATCTGGCACACCGCTTGTTGCCGACGATGCGGATGTCAGTGTCATCGCTTCGCATGCAGCACGCTTTGCAATTGACACCCTCATCCATTCAGAGACTTCGACTTATCCTTTTGCCGTCTATCTAATTGGCATGCGCGAAGGGTGGATTTTCACACAGCCATTTGAGGTCTGGCCTGTCGACGTCGGCACGCCCCCGCCCGCTGAAGCGCCGCGGGTGGATGATGCCGGTACGGCGCAGGAAGTCGTTCGACTGGCTGAACTATTTTCAAAGAAGAAAAATGAAACTGCTGCTGCCTCACTCGGTTCTGAGCCGCCTGCGGCGTGACCTGAAGGGCGGCAAGCGCCGAGAGATCGGCGGCCTGATCCTGGGGGAACATGTTGAAGGGGAAACATTCAGAATAGTCGAACTCACAGTCCAAAAGACTGGGGGTTCCCCTGTTCATTTCATTCGTGATCCATCGTTGCATCAATCGCAATTGGATGACTTCTTCGCGCGTACTGGCAAGGATTACGAACGATTCAATTACATGGGCGAATGGCACTCGCATCCAAGTTTTGAACCGTTGCCGAGTACCGAAGACATCATGTCAATGCAAGCGATCGTCGAAGACCCAACTGTTGGCGTAAACTTTTTGGTGCTGGTCATCGCGCGCCTCACTCGCCTTGATAACATCCGGCTCAGCGCGATGATGTTTCAACCGCATTATCCGCCGTTGGAGATCGACGCAGTGGTTGAGGGTGCCGCCGATAGAGACGTCTCTCTGGTTCGTAGATTCTTTCGCAGAATTTTTAATCGAGTAATTTAAGTACGCCGTGCGCCTTGATGATCTGGGAAATCTTCGTGCAGGCCGGCCCCAGCCGCGCCGCCAAATCTTCTGGTTTGTCCGGTATCTGATAGGCAATGGTATTCAGCCCGTGCAGGTCCGATGGTAGGTGCAGTCCATCGACTCTTGGGTGGATCAAGATGCTACGCAAGCGCCCGAGCTTACCCATAAAGAGTCCGAGCTCGAACAACACGTTGTCCCTTAGCGTCTTGTGCTCCCGTCCACGCGTTTGAACGATATCGTCGGGCTGAGCGATCGCTACCGCGTAGTCCGCCGTCGCAACCTGCTTTTCGAGCGCTTC
>JAKFWB010000270.1 GCA_021732945.1 Porphyrobacter sp. | reverse complement strand
CGCAATGACAGCTCCGGTTATCTGCTCGACGGGCGCGGGTTGGGGCCAGCGGTTACGGCGCTCTCCGCGGGCGCTTCAGATATGTCGGGGTGGTTGCTGCTTGGCCTGCCCGGTGCGCTGTTTGTCGGCGGGCTGGTTGAGGCGTGGATCGCGATTGGCCTCACGGTCGGCGCCGCGCTCAACTGGATCATCGTTGCCCCGCGCCTGCGCGAACAAACCGAGCGGTTGGGCGATGCGCTGACCATCCCGCAGTTCCTCGCCAACCGCTTCCCCGAAAGCGGCACGCTGCTGCGGGTGATCTCGGCGGTGATCATCGTGGCCTTCTTCACCGTTTACACCGCCTCCGGCATGGTCGGCGGGGGCAAGCTGTTTGAAACTGCCTTTGCCGGATCGCTGCCTGCAACCGGCCTGTCCGATTACATGCTCGGCATCGTCATCACTGCCGGGATCGTGATCGCCTATACCATGATCGGCGGGTTCCTGGCCGTCAGCCTCACCGATTTCGTGCAAGGCATGATCATGATGGTGGCGCTGGTGGTGATGCCGCTGGTGATCCTTTCAGGCCATGGCAGCACCGCGCCGCTCAACCTTGGTGTGGTGCCGCAAGACGGGTTCCTGAGCCTTACGCATGGCGCGACGCTGGTGGGCGTGATCAGCGCGGTGACCTGGGGCCTCGGCTATTTCGGGCAGCCGCATATCATCGTGCGCTTCATGGCAATCGACCGGGTGGAGAATGTGCCGCGTGCCGGGATGATTGGCATGGGCTGGATGGTAATCTCGCTGCTGGGCGCAGTCGCGGTCGGGCTGGCGGGGCGGGCCTATACTGAGGCTAATGGCATAGTGGTGGACGATCCCGAGACGATCTTCATCGTGCTGGCGCAATTGCTGTTTCACCCGGCTGTGACCGGGTTCCTGTATGCCGCGCTGCTGGCCGCAATCATGAGCACGATTTCATCGCAATTGCTGGTCAGTTCCTCATCGCTGACCGAGGATTTCTACCGCCTGTTCCTGCGGCGCGACGCCTCTGAGCGTGAGGCTGTGAATATCGGGCGGCTGTCGGTCGCGCTGGTGGCGGCTGCGGCGATGGTGATTGCGTCCGATCCCGACAGCCAGGTTTTGGGCCTCGTCGCCAATGCCTGGGCGGGCTTTGGTGCGGCCTTCGGTCCCTTGATACTGCTAGCTTTGACATGGCCGCGCATGACCGGCGCGGGCGCGGTGGCCGGGCTGGTGACCGGCGCGGGCGTGGTTGCGGCTTGGATCTTGCTGGGCTGGAACACAGCGCTTCTCGGCGGCCCCGGCCTCTACGAAATCGTCCCCGGCTTTGCCGCTGCGCTGCTCGCCATCATTGTGGTCAGCACGCTCACCCGCCCAAAGCCCACCGCTGACCTAGGCTTGGCGCAGCCCGCCGTCCGGCGCACATTGGCAAGCAAAGGGGACGCGGAATGACCGGCTACATCACACCGCGCGTCACCGGTCTTGGCGGCGTGTTCTACGTAGTCACAGACCCGGCGGCGACCCGCGCTTGGTATCGCGATATCTTGGGCATTGATGGCCCCTACGGCCCACAGCTGGCCTGGGCGGACGAGCCGCGCACGCAGCCCTATTCACTGATCAGCCACTTCGCCGATGATGAATACATCAAGCCCGGCCGCAGCGGCTTCATGGTTAACCTGCGCGTCGATCAGCTCGATTGTTTTGTGGCAATCCTTAAAGCCAAGGGCGTGGAGATTCTGGGCGAGGCCGATGAGGGGTATGGGAAATTCGCATGGCTGCTCGACCCGGATGGGGTGAAGATCGAATTGTGGGAACAGGTCGAAGACGCATTGCCGTAAACGCTCCGGTTCCTATTCAGTAATCTTACTGAGTAACCGCGAAACCATTGCTTAACCCAGTCCGTTTCGGATTTCTTAACCAAAGCTGCGGCATAACCCCTAGTTATGGAACGCAGCTCAACTCTCCGGGCAGGATTCGCGCTCATCGGCGCGCTGGCTTTGACAGGCTGCGGCGCGTTGATCCCCGGTGGCAGTGGCGGCGCGGCTCCGGGTACCGCCAGCAGCAGCGGCACCTCAGCCAGAGCCCCGGCCCGTCCGGCCACCAGCATCGCATCCGCCCCGCGCAGCTTCGCGCCGCGCCCGGAAGATCAGAGCTGCCTGACCGATCTTGGCGCCAGTGGCGCGCGGTTCGATCCCCTGCCCGATACCTATGCCGCACCTGGGTGCAACAAGCTGGGCACGGTGCAACTGATGGCGCTGGCAGGCGACCGCGCACCGCTCAGCGTCAGCAATCTTGGCCCGGTGCGCTGCGGCACGGCCAAGGCCTTCAACGATTGGGCCCGCTTCGGAGTTGATCGCGCCGCGCGGGAGCTGCTCGGCAGCCCTGTGGCGCGGATCGAGACCATGGGGTCCTACGCCTGCCGCAATGTCGCTGGCACCGAAGTGCGTTCGGCCCACGCCCGCGCCGAGGCGATTGATGTGTCCGCTTTCGTGCTGGCCGATGGTCGGCGGATCGTGCTCAAGCGCGATTGGCAGGGCGGCGATGCAGCGACCCGCGAGTTTCTACGGGTGGTGCACAAAAGCGCCTGCAAACGCTTCGCCACGGTGCTCGGCCCGCAATACAACGCCGCGCACGAAGATCACTTCCACCTCGAAGGCACCGGCGGCAAGTTCTGCCGCTAGAAATACGGAAGCCCCGACGCGAGAGGACCAACGCGCCGGGGCCACAA
>JAKFWB010000574.1 GCA_021732945.1 Porphyrobacter sp. | reverse complement strand
GGAAGGTCAGCGGCTGGTCGCGCTCGAGGCGCAGCCGCACCGAGTCCATCGTCAGCATGCGGTTGACCGAGAAGTGACGGCCGACGTCGCGCAGCAGGGGGATGTAGAGCAGGTCGTCGAGCCACTCGGCATTGTTGGCCATCACCGCGTCGGTCGCGCCGGCGCCGAAGGTGAGGTAGTTGGCGAAGCTCTTCCTGATGCTCGCCATGTTGTCGTCGATCTGCGCCGGCGTCAGGAGCTGGCGCGTCTCGTCACGGCCCGACGGATCGCCGACCTTGGTCGTGCCGCCGCCCATCAGCGCGATCGGCTTGTGACCGCACTTCTGCCACCAGCGCAGAAGCATGATCTGCAGCAGGTGACCGACATGCAGGGAGTCGGCGGTGCAGTCGAAGCCGATATAGGCAGTGCGGACGCCGCTCGACAGCAGCTCGTCGAGGCGTGCGGTATCGCTGCACTGATGCACCATGCCGCGCTCGTGCACGATGCGCATGAAATCCGACTTGAAACCCGACATCTTCCGCTCGGTCCGTTGCTTGGCTGATTGTCCCTGAAGGGGCGGCGGGTGTAACACATTCCCCCCATGGCTTCATCCTTCCTGCGGGCCCTCGGCCTGATGAGCGGCACCTCGGTCGACGGTGTCGACGTGGCGTTGATCGAGACCGACGGCGAGCGCGTGGCCTCGTTCGGCCCGACCCTGACCCTGCCGTATTCCGACGACGCCCGGCGCACCATCCGTGCGGCGTTCGGCGCGACCGCCGAATCCGATGCCACGAGAGCGGCCGAACGGCTGGTCACCGAGTTGCATATCGAGGCGGTGAGGGCCTGGGCCGCGGAGAGCGGCATCGCGCCGGAGACGCTCGATCTCGTGGGCTTCCATGGCCAGACGATCACTCATCAACCCGACCGCCGCTTCACCTGGCAGATTGGCGATGGCGCGGCGCTCGCGCGGGCGTTGGGCGTGCGTGTCGTGAACGACCTGCGGTCGGCAGACGTGGCGGCCGGCGGGCAGGGCGCGCCGCTGGTGCCGATTTATCACGCGGCCCTCGCCGCCGACCTGCCGCGACCGCTCGCCGTCGTGAACATCGGGGGCGTGGGCAACGTCACCTGGATCGGCGCCGACTGTTCGCTGCTGGCCTTCGACACCGGGCCCGGCAACGCGCCCATTGACGACTGGTGCGCCCGCCGCGCCGGCCAGCGCTACGACAAGGACGGCGCGTTGGCCGCGGCCGGCAAGGTCGATCGCGGAAGGGTGGAGCGTTTCAGCGAGCACCGCTTCTTTGCGAAGGCGCCGCCCAAATCGCTCGACCGCGGCGACTTCAACGATGCCTGGGCCGACGGGCTGAGTGTCGTCGACGGTGCCGCCACCCTGACGCGCGGCACGGCCCGAGCGATTGCACTGGCGGCGAAGCACTTTCCCGAGCCGGTATCGCAATGGGTGATCTGCGGAGGCGGTGCGCGCAACCCGACGCTGCTGTGCGCGATCGCCGAGGAGACGAGCGGCAAAGTGGTCACGGCGGCGGATCTCGGCTGGGACGGCGATGCGCTGGAAGCGCAGGCTTTCGCGTTCCTCGCGGTGCGTTCGCTGCGAGGCCTGCCGCTGACCTTTCCCGGTACGACCGGCGCGCCGCGTCCGATGACGGGCGGCCGGCTTAACGGTCCATAGTAGTGCGGATAGGGAAAGGCTTACTTGGCTAGTTCGCCTTGTCAAAAGCTGCATCGGAGAGAACTTCATAGCCATTCTCATCCGCAATGATGACAATCGTGCTGCTTGACGATTTTAGCGGCTCCTCAATGTCCTCAAGTGGGATGGGAATCACAAAGTCATCTCCGCCGGAGATAGCATTGTGGATTGGCCACCACGCATCCGCTTCGTCGTAGATTGGATTGCAACCTTCAGCGGGCGCTGAGAGGTATGGTGTTTGTGTTTTTGCTTTTCCTTTAGGAACTTTTCCATCGTGGGAAATTTGCGGATTTCCATTGCTCATAAGGTAGACGCCAGCATCACCTACTAACCATAGGCTCGGCTTTGCCTTGCGTACTCCCCAGCTTTTTTGCCATTTGGGCGAATTTCTACAGTGATCGCACAACCGCCAGACAAGAGCTTTGTCGAACCGCAGGATCGCCCTTCCTCTCGTGTCGAGGCGGCGGTTCGCTGCGAGATATCCCTCAAACGTCGCAACTAGAAATGCTGCAACTGAACCAGCCAAGTTGACGGCCATCTCTGCTTGGGCGCGTGAGGCCACGAAGGAAGATTTCCCCTTGCCGTGGGCGTCGCCGATCTTGTTACGTAGCTCGCCAATCGACTGAACGATTGTATGCGTGGCGCCAAAGAATGAGCGAAATAGCTGCTCGGTCTGGTCGCTTGCGGACATCCCAAGCTGCTTTGAAACAAGGCTGTAGAGTTTCGGCAGATCCGTGGCGGTCGAGTAAGCAACTCCAGTCGAATCAAGAATTAGCTTACAGATCGACTCAAGTAGGGATCTTGCGGCAGTGATTGCACCAGCCGAGTCCGCTTCAAGTCGATCGACCGCTTTTTCCCACTCTAGCAATACTTTGGCGTAGAGGGGCCGCGCCAATTCGGCTTGGACAGCGCGGTCAAGAGGGCTGCGGGACTTCGCCACTTAGATCGTTAGGGCTCCTTGTTGCTGGTCGCGCGGCCCGGCGGATTGAGCAGGCTCTTGGCGACGTACTTGTCGACATCGACCGCGAGCTTGTCGAGCGAGTCGTGGAAGAAGTG
>JAKFWB010000575.1 GCA_021732945.1 Porphyrobacter sp. | reverse complement strand
CGCCTGCTTCACGAGCAGGCGGCGCGATGTCGGCGGCTGGGTGTGCCGGTGACCTTCATTGCGGTGATGATGCGATCGAACTTCGATCGCCTTGCCGACATTGCGGAGGTCGTCAAAGAGTACGACACCCCTTTGCGCATCAACGTCTATCAGGCAGTGCGTTCCGATACCTTTGCGCTGACCTACGATGAATACTGGCGGGGATTTGAGGCCTTGTTTGCCCGCACCGACGTAATCGCCATCGGCGAACCGCTGGTGCGCGCCATGGCCGGCCTGCCGCCGCGCCGCGGCGGCTGCGGCAGCGCCACGGTACGGGTCACTCCGCGCGCGACGGTGCAGCCTTGCGTCTATTGGCCGGGCGGCGGCGCCCCTCTCGATGCATTGCTGGACCTCGGCGCCGATATCACCGCGACCGATTCTTTTGCCGACGCACGCTCTGTACCGTCGCCCTGTATGAACTGCAGCTATCAGGCAACCTGTGCCGGTGGATGCGCCGGCCGCCGGCGCCTGCTGGACGCGCTCGATAGCGCCGACCCCTACTGCCCGATCATTCGCGGCGAAGACCGCACCTTAAAGGTCCGAATGGCGACGAGCCGCGAGCTGCCCAAGCTTGAAAGCGCCTGTACGACGATCGTCGTGGCACGCTAGGTTCTTTAGACTTTCAGATTCCCTGGCTGATTGATCTGTGATTCAAAGCTGTCTTTTGGAGGCGGCTTTGGACGTGGAAAATCGGGTGGTACTGAGCGATAGCCAGAGAGAAGCGATGTTGGGCCTGACCATCGTGAGTGCCCAACATCATTCCGCCAGAGTAAAAGGGGGCTCGCAATCAAGCCATCGGACGCTCGCGTTGCGGCCTGACGACCAAGATCCATCTCTTCGTCCGCGACCTGGGATGTCCCGAGCGCTTTGTCCTCACCGCCGCTCGGGCAGGAGACATCCCCCAGGCAGGACCTCTCATTGAAGGCATACCTTCTGAGCCTGTCATTGCCGATACCGCCTATGACGCCGACCACTTCCGGCGGGCGATTGCCCAAGGAATCGCCCCTGCCGTCATCCCCAACAATCCCTCGCGCGCCAGCATGTATCCGCTCGATGAGCATCTCTACACTCAGCGACATCTCATCGAATGCTGCTTCTCAAAACTCAAGTAGTTCAGCCGTGTCGCCACTCGCTTCGAGAAAACTGCATCCAACAATCCTGCCACCGCAACTGTCGTCGTCGTTCTGTCGTTACCGCAACTGTCTATAACACTTAGATCGCTAGCGCCGGAACTTAGCCGAGAAACAAGGCTTCGATTTCGGCGCAGGAGCCGGCTGGATCGCGGATGTCGAAGTGCTTGGCCTCCAAGCCTAGTGCATAGGAGGCGTCGACGTTGCGCAATTGATCATCGACGAAAACGGCCTGCCTGGCCTCGACGCCCAAGCCTTGTAGGCAAAGCTCGTAGGCTCGCCGGTCAGGCTTAAGGACTTTCGTGTGGGTCCCGTCGATGATGACATCGAAGGCCGACAACACGTCGATGGTCGAGCGGAACTTGGGGCCGTAGAATCGCTCCAGCTCGTTGCTCAGTACCGCCAACCGGATCCCGGCGGCTTTAATGCTGCGGATCATCGCCATTGCTTCAGAGCGCACAGTCGCGTTCGGGTCGTCACCCTGCGCGCGGTGGAAGAACGTCGCGACGTCATTCCAATGCTCACCAGCCAAGAGACCGACTTCGTGAGTGCGGGCGAGCCAATAGTCGCCTTCTGTCATCTCGCCACGCTGCACGCACCGCCACAATTCGTCCGAGTCGGGATCAATCGGACCGAGCCATGTCAGACAGCCTACAGGCAGGCCGAGAAGTTGCTCTGTGCGCCGGTGCTGCTCAAACAGTGTCTTGGTGATCACGCCGCCGAAGTCAAGGATGAGCGCCAATCGCTCCATCCGTTTCGTAGGGGCGCATATTTGCACGTTCAACGATCCTCTTCAGCGTGTCGTTTCAAACCTATTTTCCATTTGGCCGCTGGTGCGGCGAAGAGCGGTTCAGGCGCTTGAGATCTGGTGCGATTACTTTGCGCGCAAGTAGCAACGATCTGCGCGTCGACGACACAGACGAAAACTGCGATTCCCTGCCTTGCCTTACAATGGATGTTCTGCCCCAGCTCGCTTAGCCTCGGACCTTTCCAGAGTCTTCAGCACGTTGGAAGTGAGAATATCGTGGCACAAATGCGGGGATCTGCTCTTGGCGCCCCTGTGACATTCGTGCACTTCGCGGCCTTGTCTTCCGCTCACTCGGAAGCGGACATCTTGCACATCGCTGATATATTATAGTGAGATTTAGATGACTCTCCGTTCGCTCTTGTCATCGGCTTCAAGGAACTCGACCCGCTCGATCGACGCGCCACCTATTGGAAGGAGCAAGTGCCCTTACTGTGTTCGTGGTCATTTGGCGGCAGATCGAATCAAAACTAATCCGCGCGCTCTTAGGATGATTACGGCGTCTATCTCCCTGGATAGTTTGATAGCGGCGCTCTTGGCCTGCATAAGCGACCGATCGCCATGGCAGTAACGGGGGCATCATGAATGTGGGCCTGACAGACGCCGATCAGGATTCTATCGCTGCAGCGCTCTTAATCACCTGGCGATTGAGCCCCGTTTTCCCCTAGGAGCGTGTAGCCGAACGCACCCGAGCGAACCATTGAGAATTCAAAGCGCGATTTTAGATCGTACGATACAAAACACTTTGGGGAGCACCTAGTAGG
>JAKFWB010000151.1 GCA_021732945.1 Porphyrobacter sp. | reverse complement strand
TGATCATCGGGGTGTGGGGCGGGGACAACCGCATTTATGCGAGTTACAAGTTCTTCCTCTACACGCTGTTCGGTTCGGTGCTGATGCTGATCGCGATGTTCTGGATGGTCGCCGAGGCGGGGACATCGGACATCCCGACGCTGATGCAATACAGCTTCCCGCCAGAGGCGCAGACATGGCTGTGGCTGGCCTTCTTCGCGAGTTTCGCGGTGAAGGTGCCGATGTGGCCGATGCACACCTGGTTGCCCGATGCCCACGTGCAGGCGCCAACAGCAGGGTCAGTGATCCTGGCTGGCGTGCTGTTGAAACTCGGCGGTTATGGCTTTATCCGCTTCAGCCTGCCGATGTTTCCCGAAGCTTCCGCGCAATTCGCCTGGCTGGTGTTCGTGCTGTCGATGATCGCAGTGGTCTATACCTCGCTGGTCGCGCTGGTACAGTCCGACATGAAGAAGCTGATCGCCTATTCCTCGGTCGCGCACATGGCGATCGTGACTGTCGGGCTGTTCGCCTTCAACGTGCAGGGGCTCGGGGGGGCGATGATCGTCATGCTCAGCCACGGCCTCGTTTCGGCCGCACTGTTCCTGTGCGTCGGCGTGATCTACGACCGGCTGCATACTCGCGAGATCGCGCGTTACGGCGGCCTTGCGATCAACATGCCCTATTACGCGCTATTTTTCCTGTTGTTCACCATGGCGAGCATTGGATTGCCGGGCACCAGCGGCTTCGTGGGCGAGTTTCTGTCGCTCGCAGGCATTTACCAGACGTCGAGCACGGTGGCTTTGATCTGCACCACCGGGATCATTTTGGGCGCTGCCTATATGCTCTACCTCTATCGCCGAGTGGCATTTGGTGGGCAGGTTAACGAGGATGCTGCTGCCATGCGCGATGTTTCGGTGCGCGAATGGATCATGATGGCCCCGATCGCCGCTGCGGTGCTGTGGATGGGGGTTTACCCTGAAAGTTTCCTCGCGCCGATGCGGGCCGATATTGCCGTTCTGGATGCGCGGCTAGCGGCCGCCGCCCCGGCGGGTGACGCGGCGCTGGCAGCTGGCGCGCCCCGCGCTGAGGCAGCTAATGCACTCCCACATGGTGAGACTGCCGATCATTCAAGCGGCTCAACACAAGTGCCTAGGGAGGGCGCGCACTGATGGATTTCGCTCACTCCTTCGCGCTCACCCTGCCGGAATTGTTGTTGTCGGCGGCGGGGCTTGTGCTGTTGCTGGTTGCGGCGTGGGGCGGAGACAAGGCTGCACGGTTGATCGCGATTCTTGCCGCTGCGGCACTTTTCGGCGCTGGCATCATGCTGGTGCCG
Organism: Porphyrobacter sp.; assembly: GCA_021732945.1. Taxonomy (GTDB): domain Bacteria; phylum Pseudomonadota; class Alphaproteobacteria; order Sphingomonadales; family Sphingomonadaceae; genus Erythrobacter. The sequence goes on along the minus strand of JAKFWB010000151.1, from coordinate 1,430 downwards.
GGGCTGCATTTCGGCACCGATGGTCCGGCGACGCTGGCCTTTGGCGGACTCATGAAGGTCGATAGCTTTGCTTTGTTTGCCAAGGCATTGATCTATCTCGCTGCGATTGGCGCGCTGATGGTTGCGCCTGCGTTCTTCAACAGCGCCGCTGCCGGGACCGAGCGCGGAATGCGCGCCGAATATCCGGTGCTGATCCTGTTCGCGGCCGTCGGCATGAGCATCATGGTCTCGGCCAATGATTTTATGACGCTGTACCTCGGCCTCGAACTGAATAGCCTGTCGGCCTATGTGCTTGCCGCGATCCTGCGCCGCGACACGCGTTCGGGCGAGGCGGGGCTAAAGTACTTCGTGCTCGGCGCGCTGGCCTCGGGCATTCTGCTCTATGGGATGAGCCTGCTGTATGGCTTCACGGGCGGAACCGCCTTCACTGCCGTGCGGGCGGGGCTGACCGGCGAAATGGGGCTTGGTGCGCTGTTTGGCGTGATCTTTGTCCTGTCAGGCCTCGCCTTCAAGATTTCCGCCGTGCCGTTCCACATGTGGACGCCCGACGTTTACGAAGGCGCGCCGACGCCGGTCACCGCCTTCTTTGCCACCGCGCCCAAGGTTGCCGCTGTGGCGCTCACTGCGCGGGTCACCTTCGAGGTGTTCGGCGCGCAGGTCGCGGCGTGGCAGCAGATCGTGATGTTCACGGCATTGGCCTCGATCATCTTTGGCGCGTTGGGGGCAATCGGTCAGGAGAACCTGAAGCGCCTGCTGGCCTATTCCTCGATCAACAATATCGGCTTCATCCTGCTCGGCCTGGCGGTCGCCAATCAGGATGGGGCGAGCGCCATGCTGGTCTATCTGTTCGTCTATGTCGCCATGAGCATCGGCTGCTTTGTCGCGCTGCTGATGCTGCGCGATGATGAAGGCGCGCTGTTTGAGACCTTCGCCGATATCCGCGGGCTTTCGGTCACTCAGCCGGTGATTGCCGGCGCGCTGCTGGTGTTCATGTTCAGCCTGGCTGGCATCCCGCCGCTGCTGGGGTTCTACGCCAAGTTCGTGGTGTTTCAGGCCACGGTGGAGGCCGGCCTTGTCGCTTTCGGCGCGATTGCCATTGCTGCTAGCGTGATCGGGGCCTTCTACTACATCAAGTTCGTCAAGGTGATGTTCTTCGATGCGCCCGCAGGCGTGGTCACCGGCAAGAGCGGCGCGGCGCACTGGGCGCTGCTGGGGCTGACCGCGCTGATCATTTCGCCCTTGGGCTATCTGTTGACGCCTTCGCTGACCGATCTGGCAGACAAGGCCGCAGCCTCGCTGTTTCTTGCGGTTTGAACGCAGCGCCTGTCATCACGCTGGTTGAAGAAGCCGGCTCAACCAATGCCGATCTCGCCGCTGCGATCCTCGCTGGCGAAGTGTGGCCGGAAGGGCGATGGCTTGTCGCCCGCCGC
>JAKFWB010000147.1 GCA_021732945.1 Porphyrobacter sp. | reverse complement strand
GGCATCCGCCACGGCGTCTCGGTCGCAGTTGCAGGCGGCTTCAATCGTTTTGCCGCCTTCACCTTCGCGGTCGACGAGGTCAGTTCAGCACATGGAAGGATGGTCACTGAAGCGAGCGACATCGTCCAGTTGATCGGGCTGACGTTCCACGCTCATGCCGATGCGAAACTGGGGCTGGGGTCGCCGCGCCATGAGGCTGTGCCGCTGACCCAGCGCGAGAGGGAATGCCTCACCTGGGCTGCTCGCGGAAAATCCATGGAGGCGACCGCCATGATCATAGGCGTCACGCCGCGGGCGGTGAAGTTTCATCTCGACAATGCGCGGGCGAATCTCGGCGCCGAAACATTGCCTCAGGCGGTGGCCATCGCGCTGCAAGGACGTACCATTCGGTGACGGCAGCGATTTTCACAGAGCAAAGCGAAATGACAGCACCACGCCGCTTTCGCTGGCCCAGCGACTTCGACAATGAGCAGTCGCCTCGTTTCATGACTACTGAGGAGGGGTTAGAGGCGTTGCGGCCGTTTGCCCATGAGTTGGTCGATCGGATACCGTGTTCGATGCACTTTTGAGCTCATCTGAGATAAGAAATGAGTGGCGGCTCATGCCTTGTACTGCGCTGGATCGCGACCGGTTATCCGCGCCTATCATGCTGTCGACAACGCCTCCGCGCTATTTGGGTAAGTGGCGACCTGCGCGCCGGGGCGTTTGCGAATATAGGAGCTACGATGGTCATTCCCCGAGCGGTCAGGCCGATGCATCCAGCCGAACACTTCGGCGGTAATCTGCTGATGACAATCCACCAAAAGCTCAGGCAGTCTACGGCCCGAACCGCGAAACCAATGTCGCGGCGGACGGCCGTCATCGTCGACATCGCATCCCAGCGCTTCTTGAGGCAGAAGCTTGGGCTCACCTCAGCAGAGATTCAGTCCATCGACCTGGACCTCGCTGCCGAGGCCGGATTAATCAGGCAAACTGACCGATAGTGGCCAGTTTGAAGTTTATCGCATCCGTTACACGACCAGCAATTGCGAAGCCAAGGCGGGATTTGCGATCGGATTGCGCGAACGATCTCGCGAAGCTGACGGGGTACCAAGCTTAAGCGGCTACCTCGTCCAAAAACGCTTGGACCTTTTGTTCGAGCTCGCGTGTCGCGGGCAAGATGCTTTCGGCCGAAGCGGCGACATGCTCCGCTGCATTTCGCGTGTCGGAGACATGGTGATTGGCCTGTCCGACGGCTGCCGCAATCTCTTCGGTGTGGCGGGCCACGGAAGCGAGGCTGCGCGAAATCTCCGTCGTTTCCGATGCCTGCTGCACGACAGAGCTGGCGACATCTCTGGTCGTCAGATCGATTTCGCCAAGCCTGACCGCGCTGCGCTCGATGGCTGCGATCGCGCCTTGCGTCGATCGCTGCACATCATCAATCTGGTCGGAAATTTGCCCGGCTGCCGTGGCAGTTTGCTGCGACAAGGATTTCACTTCCGCGGCAACAACGGCGAAGCCCTTTCCTGACGCGCCGGCGCGGGCCGCTTCAATCGTCGCGTTCAAAGCCAGCAGATTGGTCTGCGCGGCGATGGCCTGGATCATCGCGACAATGCCACCAATGGCGGCGGTGGCGTCGGATAGCGCTGCGATGCCTGTGTTAGCACTCAGGGCTTCTTGGCGCGAAACCCCGACCAAAGAACTCGTAGCATGGAGCCGCTGATCGATCGCGTTGATCGATATCGACAGTTCCTCGCTCGATCCCGCCGCGATACTGGTGTTGGCTGCGGCTGACCTCGCCGTCGCTGCAGCTTCATTCACAAAGGCGAAGGTGTCTTCGGCGGACTGCGCCAGTTCCGCTCCGGTGTCACGTGTCGCGACCGCGGTGGCGGCCACGTTCTTCAACGTCAGCATGATGTCGAGTTTAAAGCGGGAGATCGCGTGCTCTAGCTTCTCTCTGTGCTGGTCCCTCTCCTCGAGTGAGGCGCTCTGGGCAATAGCTTTCTGGCGAGAGGTGATGTCCTCATGCGTCGCCACACAGCCACCATCACGTGTCGGCCGATGCCGGATCTCGAATATTCGCCCATCCATGAGCTCGATGATCGTGTCGGATGGTCCATCGGAAATCTGGATCCGATCTCGCCAGGCGAGATATTCCTCTTTCGTCATGCGCGGACAAGTGCCGGCGGCAAAGCGCATATCGACGATCGCCTGGAGAGAGGTTCCCGGCTTTACCGCTAATCTATCGAGGCCATATAGACTTAAGTATGTCGCATTGCACATGAGCAGCCGGCGCTGTCCGTCGAATTGACAGATGCCCTGCGACAATTGGTCGATAACTCGATTGAGGCTCTCGTTCCGGATATGGCCGCGCCAAGTGATAATTAGCGCAAGCAACGCGATCGCTACGCTGGACCAGGCAAGCCCATCCATCGTGAGTGGAAAAGCGAACGATGGAGCATATCCAGACTGCATCGTCGTTATCCGTCAGACTCGATCGCCCACCGTCGGCTGAAATGGCCGTGGAAAGACGATCTGTGAATTCGAATAAGGATGTCTTAACCGTCCGCAATCGGATTGCGGCCAGACTGATGGGTATGGTTAACCCGCTGTGAACGGGTGAGACGTAGCGTCGTCGACGGCCTCTCAAGCCGGAAAGAATTCGCTGCGGACGAAAAACGATGCTCGACGTGACATGTGACCTGCGGCAGACGGCCGATCTGCTGGACGGCTTAGAACTCGGTTTTTGCGCTTTCGACGCTG
>JAKFWB010000324.1 GCA_021732945.1 Porphyrobacter sp. | reverse complement strand
CTCGCCAAGGTAGAAAGGGGCGTGTCGCTCGCGCTGGATTTCCTGCGGTCCCGGGAGTCAGCCATCCCGTTCGAGTACATTCATTTCGATACCTTCGGCTTCAGCCGTGGGGCAGCAGCGGCCCGCAATGCCGTTCACCGAATCCTTAACGGCAGGGTTGTGCCCGCCGGGCGAACCGTGGTGCAACTGCCGAGCGTGCGGCGCGACCTGACCGATCGGGGCTTCCGGATATCGGACGTCAAGATCCGCTTTGTCGGGCTGTATGATACGGTCGCGTCCTACGGCGTCATTCATGGCAACGACACCCGCGAGCTTAATCTCGCCAGCATTTCTGCCGCCGATCAGGTGATCCAGATCGCCGCAGCCGACGAACATCGCACGAATTTCCGCTTGACTGATACGTCCTCGAAAAAGGGCGGCAACAGCTTTGAACTGTTCCTGCCAGGCGGTCACTCCGATATTGGCGGTGGCTACAACAATAATTTCGTTGCGCATTTTGTGCTCTGGAGCGAATCGATCTTGCGCGGGCGATCAACCACGGCGATCGAACAGCGTATGAACAATGAGCTGGCATGGCTGCGCGGTCAGGGGTGGTTCACTGGTCCGGGCAATTACCTCAACGGCAACAATATCACCTCCGGCCTGCATCGTGTGTTCTATGTGGCCGGCAGGCAGGTGACGCCTTCGAACCAGTATTGCTTCATTCCACTGAATATTCTGGGACGCCGGGCGGGCGAGCAAAGCCTGACCTTCAGCAACCTTGAGCGCGTTACCGATAGCGAGCTTGTCGCGGTGCAAAGCGCGCTGCGGCAGTATGAAAACGCGCAGCGCCATTCCTCCAGCTCATCGGACTGGTTCAACCAGACGACGTCACGGTACACTCCCAATCTCGCGCGATTACGGTCGCGGCATCTGCATTTCACGTCGTATTTGCAGGACCTTACCCAAGAGGTGACGATTGGAAACGCGCTGGTTGATGGTCTGTTGGCACCGATGGGCCCCGAATATGTCGGCAATCGGCGCGCACGTGTGATCCAGCGTGGCTAATTTCCTCGCGCGCTGCGCCATCCTTCTGGCTCTCGCAGGCTGTGTCAGCAGCTGCCAGCCCACAACTTCGGAGAGTGCCGTGGTCGGCAAGTATGAATGGCTCGCGAGCGAGAATGCGCCCAAGGATTATCCCGTCTACCTGCTGACCTCCTACCTCGTGCTGAAAGATGGCGCGATCGAAGGCCTTCCCAGCGACCGCTTCGTCGACCACGGCTGGGGCGAACGCGGGTCGATCCAGGCGATCGGCGATCCGTTCAAGGCGCCGCCGGAAACGCTCGATATCCTTTGGTTCGATCTCATCGAGCGCCAAGGTTATGGCGGCGAGGTCGCGCTGGATAGCGACCGGATCGAGGATTTGCTGCGTGGCGGGTTTCGCAACCCTGACGGGGGCAAGCCGCTGCGCGCAGAGCTGGTGCTGGTCGGCACAGCGCCCGGCGGTGATCTTGGCGTGTGGGTCGCTGGCGGGCGCGTGACGCATCTGGTGTCGATGCACCAGCTGCCTCGCGCCGATATCCCGCTGGCGGACATGTCCAACGATCCGGACGACACGGTTGCGACTTTTTCCGACCGCTATCTTGAACCGCAGTTCCCCGATGACCAGCCTGCCGGGCGCAATCCCCCGCCCGCGGGCCAATGGCGGGAATATGCCAAGCGCGTTGCTTACCGGCCGCTGGTCACCGGCGAGTTCAAAGGCGACATCTTGTGGATATCATTCCTCAACGGCGAGACCGACTGGTTCGATCTGACCAGCGCGCGCGAGCACCTTTCTTCCGTCACCGCGCCCGATCTTGCTCTGCCCACCAAAGCGAGCTTCACATGGTCCGGCCCGACCGGACGCAAGTTCGTTGGCTTGGTCGAGTTCGATCCTGATGAAGTCACCGCTGCCTTCAAATCCCTGTCGAACAAAACCGGCGTGCGGCCCCTGATCATCGAATTCGAACCTGTCGAAAGCACGCTGACAGTTGACGTGTTCCTGCGGGCCGGGGACATGTTCTACAAGTTTGAACGCACACGATCGGTGATATCGGCGATGTAGCGCGGGTTCCGACCAATCCGGCTCTCCCGGACCGGTCGGCGCCCCCCCCCTCAGGGCAACCGCTTCCGCTTGAACCGCCGCGCGCTCGCCGCGTCGCTGTCGTCCTCGATGAACGTCGCGAGGTTCCCGATATCGATCGCTGAAGTGTCATTGTCGCCGTCGATTTCAGCGGTGGCGTTGCGGTCGGTGGCGGAGATTACGCGGTAACGGATCGCGCCCAGCCCCTGGCTCTTGCGCACGTCGATGATGCTGCCCTGCGGCAACAGCGCGCCGCCATAGTTCAGCTCGATCATGTCGTCCTCAACCGCGATCACCCGCAGCGGATCGATCCCGAAGGCGACCTTGCGCGCCAGCATCTGCGCCACCTCGCGCTGCATCAGGTCATAGACCGATGCGCCCGGCTCTCCCACGCGCAAGGTGAAATCCTGCGTGTCGATGGTGCGCGACATCTCGATGGTCTTGGTCAGCACGCCGCCATCAATGTTGCGCCCGCCGGCATCCTTGAGCACGAAGGAGACGGTGGCGTTGGCGGTGCCCCAGCTGGTCCAGTAACCATTGGGATCGTTGACCGGTGCGTTCTTCGCCGGGCCGGTCTCGCCAATGTCGGAAATGGTGATGTCGAGCGTGTAGCCGCCGCGCCCGGTGGTCAGCCGCCCGGTTG
>JAKFWB010000325.1 GCA_021732945.1 Porphyrobacter sp. | reverse complement strand
GCGCCCCGCCGCGCGGCAATTGCGCACCTCGACACTGCCCAACGCCGAAACGACACTGGAAGATCTGCGCGCGACCAGCCGAAGCCTGCGGGCGATAACCGAAAAGCTCGAAAGCCAAGGCGCGGGGGCCCTGGTGGGCGGCAAGACGCTGCCCGATTATAAGCCATAATAAAGGACGGACTGCATGCCCTTGAAACACCGTTCGATCCTTGTCCTCCCGCTGCTGCTGGCGTTGACCAGCTGTATCAGCCTTGGCGGCCCGCCGCCCGAAAGCCTGCTAACGCTGAGCCCTACAGCCCGTGCGCCCGCAGGCGATGGTGCAGCGGGAGCAGGCCGGCCGGTGATCGCGGTGCTCGCCATCGATACTCCCGCCAAGCTTGATGTGCTGCGCGTCCCGGTCGCGGTGACGGATACCGAGCTCGCCTATCTGCAAGAGGCCTTCTGGGTCGAAAAGCCCGCGCGCCTGTTCCGGCGGCTGGTGGGCGAAACCATCCGTGCGCGCGGCTCTGCCATGGTGGTCGACGGCGATGACACTTCCACCCTCGCGACGGTGACGGTGCGGGGAACGCTGATCGACATGGGCTACGAAACGGACGAATCAGCCGCCGTGGTGCGGTTCGATGCGGTGCGGCTGGATGGCGAAGGCACAGTCACCACCCGCCGCTTCGAAGCGCGCGAAACCGGCGTTCCGGCAGAGGGCCGCGCGGTTGGCGCGGCGCTCAACCGCGCGGCGAACACAGTCGCGGCGGACGTTGCGGATTGGGTCGCGGGGGGTTAGGGCTTTGCATCAAGGCAATCATGACTTGAAATTTTCCTGATTTCCGCTCATTTAAACTGCTATGGACAGGATTGAGTCAGACACGCGCAAGGACATGCTGTTTTCGCAGTCGGGCCTGGCTGCGAACTCTGCGCTTTCCGGCGTTGGCGCGGGTGCGGCCGTGCTGGCGGCGACCGGGACCTTGCTGCCTGCGATCCTTGTCGGCGCAGTTGGGGCCGGATTTGGTTATCTGGTTACCAATCAAATCCGCAAAGAGCCTTAATCGACTGCCTGATCCGGGTGTCGCGATCGATAACATTTTCGGTCTTGGGTGCCGTTCTGGCGATCCTGGCCTATTTCCTGTTGGTTCCGAGGCCGTGGACTGAGCAAGGGATTGCAACGGTTGCAATAGCTGGGTTCAACATCTTTGCCTTGCTGGCGCTTTTCTGGCTCTTTTTCAAACTGGAGAGCGCAAGCAATGCGCAATTCGGCAAAGAAGTTCGTGAAAATCTTGGAACGATTGTTCCGGCCATGATCATCAGCCTGATTGCGACTTTCTTTTCGCTGGTTAAGACTCTGTTTCCGTAAGATTTCAACCCCGTACCAGCCGCACAAACCCGCAGGCGCGCAGGAAATCGGCCTCGCGCCGGGCGCGGCGTTCTTCGGCCTCTTCCTCGCGGCCCCACAATTCGGCCTGCCACTCCTCTTCGAGACAGGCGGCCTGCCACAGCGCGCGGGCATCATCCTCGCGCGCTTCGAGCGCGGCAAGCGCAGTGACGAGCGAGGCGGCGAGCGTCGTCATCGTCTCCACCCCGGCGAGCGTAAAGGGATCGAGCAGCGCCAGCCGCGCGCGCAAGGCTGCGAGCGTTTCGGGCGGCTGCGGCCGGTGGAGAATGCCGCTCACCCGCACCAGACGGACGCCGTGGTCCGCCTCAAACCGCGCCAGCAGCGGTTCCCATACCGCCATTTGCCGCGCATGGAGCGGCTCGTCAGGGTCGGCGCGGTAACACAGGGTATCGGTTTCGGCGTAGCTGATCATGCCATCAGCAATCGCTGCGGGATCGCCTGCCACAACATCGATCACGTAATCGGTCATGTCGCGCAAGGGCAGGCTGGCGGGGTCGATCTGATCGCCCTGCCGCCGCCATTCGGCCGCCAAGGCCTCGCCCAACGCCTGCGTCGGGGCGACTTGCGCCGCGCCGCCCACAGTCTTGACCCCGCGCCCATCGAGCAGAACCTGATACCCGCCCGGCACGTCTGCCAGCGTCACATCCTTGTAGAACCGGCGGATCATCGGCGGCGGTGGTCGTTTGCTCGGTCCAGCGCCTTGAAACGCTTGGCGATGATCGCGGGCAGGAAGAAGAATTCGAGCAAGCCCAGCACCGCCATCACGGCCCCCGCGATCCACTGCGCCGACAAGTGCGGCGCGCTGCGGGCCAACACGATCCCGATCAGCACCAGCGCGAGCCCGCCGACGCGCGCAAAGTTCATCACCATAAAGCGGGTGCGCGCCGCCTTTTCAGCGGTTTCGCGGGGAGAGAGACTCATGCCAGCGCCTGCTCCAGCGCAGCGGCAAGCGCGGCGGCGCTGTCTGCCACGCTCAGCGCGCCGCTTGCCAGCAATTCGTGCGGGGCGTGGTAGCCCCAGTTGACCCCGATGGCGCGCACCCCGGCACTGCGGGCCATCAGCATGTCGAAGCTGGTATCGCCGATCATCACGGCCTGATGCGGCTGCGCGCCGGCTTCGAACAGCGCGGCTTCCAGCATCGCGGGATGCGGCTTGGACGGGTGGTGGTCGGCGGTCTGGAGCGAGACGAACAGATCGGCGATCCCGTGGGTTGCCAGACAAGCGGCCAGCCCCCGGTCGGACTTGCCGGTCGCGACGGCAAGCTGCCAGCCATCGTGGTGCAGCGCGGTGAGCAACTCGGCGATGCCATCATAGAGCGGCTCGTCCACCAGCCCTTCCTCGCGCCGGGCGCGGTAGCTGG
>JAKFWB010000242.1 GCA_021732945.1 Porphyrobacter sp. | reverse complement strand
ACGATCGAGCACAATGGCGAAAGCCGCAAGGTCAATCTGCCGCTGATCGGGGCCTATCAGGCGGCCAATGCGTTGGTTTCGGCGGGTCTTGCCATGGCGACCGGCGTGGGCGCGGGCGCGGTGTTCTATGCGCTCACCCGGCTGCAACCTGTGCGCGGACGGTTGGAGCGGGCGGCGCTCAATCAGGCCGGTGCGCCGGCCTATGTCGATTACGCCCATACGCCCGACGCGCTTGAAGCCGCGATTGCTGCGCTGCGCCCGCATGTGGCGCAAGGCGGGCGGCTGATCGCGGTGTTCGGCGCGGGCGGGGATCGTGACACCGGCAAGCGACCCGAAATGGGCGCAGTCGCCGCGCAGGCCGCCGACATGGTGATCGTCACCGATGACAATCCCCGCAGCGAAGACCCGGCCGTCATCCGCGCCGCAATCATGGCCGGTGCGGGCGCGACAGCGCGCGACATTGGTGACCGCCGCGCCGCCATCGCGGCGGCAATTGGGGAAGCTGGCGCGCAGGACATTGTGCTGATCGCTGGCAAAGGCCACGAGCAGGGCCAGATTTTCGGATCAGGAGACAGCATGCGGATCGAAGCCTTCGATGATGTCGAAGTGGCGCGAGAATGTGCGGGCGCGGCAAGGGCCGGGGCATGAACGCGCCTGTCATCCACCCGCTGTTGCACCAATGGCCGGTCACGCTGCGCGATGCGCTGCCGATGGCGCTGTGGAGCGCGGCCGAAATCGCCGCCGTTACGGGTGGCACGGCCAGCCATGATTTTCAGGCCGCAGGCGTCGAAATGGATTCGCGCGATGTGAAGCCGGGTGATCTGTTCGTGGCGCTGAAGGGCGAGGCGATGGATGGCCACAAATTCCTGCCCCAGGCCTTCGCCAAGGGGGCCGTTGCAGCCATCACCGATCGCCTGGTCGATTACCCGCATGTGCTGGTGGAAGACACCACCGCCGCGCTCCACGCGCTGGCCCATGCGGCGCGCGACCGCGCGGCGGAGGCGGTGCGTATTGCCATCACCGGATCAGTTGGCAAAACCGGCTTGAAAGAGGCGATATTCGCCTGCCTCGACCGGGCGAGCCGGGGCGCCGCGCATCGCTCTGTCCGCAGCTATAACAACCATGTTGGCGTGCCCTTGAGCCTTGCGCGGATGCCCGCGCGCGCCAAGTATGGCGTGTTCGAGATGGGGATGAACCACGCAGGCGAAATCGCGCCGCTGGCCGATAACGTGCGCCCGCATGTGGCGCTGATCACCACCATCGCGCCCGCCCATATTGAGAACCTCGGCAGCCTTGAGGCGATTGCCGATGAAAAGGCGCAGATATTCACCGGGCTGGTCCCCGGCGGCACCGCGATCATTCCCGCCGATGCCGATCACGCCGACCGGCTTATCGCCAAGGCCAAGGCATGCGGCGCGCGGATCATCACTTTCGGTCGCGCTGCCCATGCTAATGTGCGGCTGCTTGACGCGATCCCGTAGGCCAGCGGCGGGGCGCTGGTCACCGCTGACCTTGGCGATATCCGCCTCTGCTACACCATTGCCGAGCCGGGCGAGCATTGGATCGTCAATTCGCTGGGTGTGATGGCGGCCGTGCGTGCGGCGGGCGGCGATCTGGCGAGCGCCGGGCTGGCGCTGGCGGAAATGGGCGGGCTGAAGGGGCGCGGCGCGCGCCATACCATTGCAGTGGCAGGCGGAACCGCGCTGCTGATCGATGAAAGCTACAACGCCAACCCGGCCTCAATGCGGGCGACGCTGAAGGCGTTGGCTGCCACGCCTGCCACTCGGCGGCTGGCCGTGCTTGGCAGCATGAAGGAACTGGGCGATTTCGGCGAGGCGTTTCACCGCCAGCTGGCCGAACCGATGGCTGAAGCAGGCGTGACCCACGCGATCCTGGTGGGCGCAGAGATGCGCGCGCTGGCCGACGAGTTGGGGAAAGCTGCTGCGCCTGCGCTTGGCAAGGGCGCAACCTTCACGCATTGCGAAACCCCTGACGAAGCAATCGCGGCGCTCGGGCAATTCGGACTTGCTCATGGCGATGCGGTGCTGGTGAAGGGGTCCAATTCGGTGGGGTTGGGCAAGCTGGTGTCACATCTGATCGAACACGCCCGCGCCTGAGGCGCAACCGGAGGGTGAGGCCCAAGGCGCATGGCGCCAAAGGGCATCAAAGGACGAGTAAATGCTGTATCTGCTTGCCGAGTGGCTTGGCTTCGAAGGCATCCTCAATCTGGTGCGCTACCAGAGCTTCCGTGCGGGGGCGACGCTAATGACCGCGCTGGTGATCGGCATGATCATCGGTCCGCGCTTCATCAACCTGCTCCGCGTGCGTCAGGGCAAGGGCCAGCCGATCCGCGAAGATGGCCCGCAAACCCACCTCGCCAAGCGCGGCACGCCCACCATGGGCGGACTGATGATCCTGACCGCGCTGACGTTTTCGCTGCTGTTGTGGATGGACCTGTCCAACCCCTTCGTCTGGGCCTGTCTGGCGGTGACGATCGGGTTCGGGGTGATCGGCTTCCTTGATGATTATGACAAGGTCACCAAGAACAGCCATGCAGGGGTTCCGGCGCGGGTGCGGCTGCTGGGCGAATTTGTGGTGGCAGGCGGGGCGGCATGGCTGATCGTCAGTCAGATCAACACCAACCTCTATCTGCCGTTTCTGACCGGGGTCAGCATTCCGCTGGGCCCGGCCTATTACGTCTTTGCTGCCTTCGTGATCGTTGGGGCCGGCAATGCGGTGAACCTGACCGACGGGC
>JAKFWB010000169.1 GCA_021732945.1 Porphyrobacter sp. | reverse complement strand
ATGTCGTGCCGTCGACCGGGTTTTTTCCGGAAGCCCCTTCGATATCGATCAATGGATCGAACGGTCTCGACACCAATTATCTGATCGACGGGCTGGATAATAACGAGAATTTCCTCGGCGGGATCAAGTTTCCGGTGCCGCTCGGCTTCACCCGCGAGGTGACTGTCCTCGCCAACTACTATTCGGCAGCTTACGGACGCACTGCCAATGGCATTGTCAATTATACCACCCCATCGGGCAGCAATAAATTTACCGGTGAAGTCTATTCCTTGGTTCGCCCCGGCAGGCCGCTCGATTCTCGATCGCCCTTCCCCCGCCGCGACCTGTCGGGCAACCCCGTTGGCGAGAGCTTTGAACGCTACCAGACCGGATTCGCCGTCGGCGGCCCGATCGCCCGCGACCGCACCTTCTTTTACGCCAATTACGAATTCACGCGCGATCGCAACACGCAGGTGGTCGATGCCCCTGCGCTGGGGATTGTCGACACCGTCACCGGCAACAATCAGTTCCACCTCGGTTCGCTCAGGATCGATCACCGGCTGACCGATGACTGGACGCTTGGCCTGCGCGCCAATGTCGGCCGCGTGACCATCGACCGGCCCGGCGGCGGATTGGGCGGGGGCAATGCCACCTTTCCTTCAGCGGGATCGAGGCAGGATCGCTTTTCCACGCTGGTGGCGGCCACCGCCAGCTATGCGGGCAATGAATGGAGTTATGACGGGGCGGTGCAGTTCAGCCGCTTCCGCTGGGATTATGGCGAGGCAATCGGCGCGCCGGGGCCGCAAGTCGTGCTGCGCGGCCCGTCAGGGCTGGTGGCGGCGGTGGTTGGCAACCCCGGTTTCGTCTTCGATAATCTTGAGGAGACGTGGCAGACCACGCACCGGCTGCAACGCGATCTGGGCGCACACACCCTGCGCGTGGGCGCGGACATTATCCTTTCGGACTTCGCACTGCTGGGCGGCGGCAATCCCGATGGCAATTTCACCGTCGATCTGACAGCCGCGCAGCTCGCAAGCCTCTCGGGCCGCGGCCTCGCCCTTTCAGCGCAGGACGTGCTGGCGCTTAATCCGGTGGTCGCCAATTACGCCGTCGAATTGCGCCCGCAAAGCTTCGGCACCAGCCAGAGCCTGATTGCCTTCTATCTTGAAGATGAATGGCAACTCGCACCCGATTTCACCGCGACACTGGGTTTGCGGTGGGACTACGATACCCTGACAGAGCAAGGCGGCGGAGGGGGCGATACCGACAATATTGCCCCGCGTCTGGCGCTGAACTGGCAGCCTGATGCACGGTCTTCGGTGCGGTTCGGCGCGGGGATTTTCACTGGCAAGCTATCCTATGCGGTGATTTCCGACGCTTTGCAGCGCAATACGACAGCGCCGGGGTTCCTCAGCCAGCTTGCGCAGTTGCAGACGGCCGGGCTGATCCCAGCGGGCACTGACCTTGGCGGCATCACTTTCGATGGAAACCTTACCGTCGCCCCGCCCTGCACCACAGTGGCCGCCTGCCCCACCCCGCAGGAGGTGCAAGCCCTGCGCGACAGCGCCACGCTGGGTGAGGCGCGGATTCTCAGCCCGACCGGCTATGACAATCCGTGGAGCCTGCAACTGAGCGGGGGCTACCAATATCAGTTGGCCGACACACTCACACTGTCCATCGATGCGCTGTACAGCCGCTCGCACAATCTGGTGCGGCTGCGCGATTTGAACGCGCCTGCGCCGTTCACGCCCAACCTTGCCAACCTGACCGATGCGAACATTGCGCTGCTCCGCGCCCTGCCGGATAATGCCGCGCGGTTTGCCCTTGCGCAGAGCCTTGGGCTGGTTCGCAGTAAAGCCAATGCCGATGCTACTCGGCCGGTGGCATTGGTTCCGGGCGGGGCGCGGCAAATCACCGTTTCCGAAACTGCGGGGGAGGCCGAGTATCTCGCGCTGATCCTGCAAGCGATCAAGGTGCGGGGGGCGGATGATTACGCCTTCCGGGTCAGCTACACCCTGTCACGCCTGCGCAATGATACCGACGACATCAATTTTCGCGCTGCAAATGCCAATGATTTCAGCACAGAATTTGGCCCCTCAGCCAATGATCGCCGCCACGTCATTTCCGCAGTTGGCTATCTCTATCCGCTCGACGGCCTTACGGTGACGCTGGCCGGCCTGTTCCAGTCGGGCCAGCCGGTCAATCTGGTGCCCGATGCGCGCATTTTCGGCATACAGGACCTGAATGGCGACGGAGCGAGCTTCGGTGAGAACTTTGTCGGCAATTCGGATCGTTATCCGGTTGAGAGCCGCAACAGCGCGCGCTTGCCATGGTCGGCAACGGTTGATCTGGGGCTGCGCTATGCCCTGCCGGTGCTGGGCGGGCAGATCGAAGCGAGCGCCGATGTCTTCAACCTGCTGAACGCCAATAATCAAAGCGGCTTTGCCAATGCTGCGACCACCTCGAACCAGATCCAGTTCGGCGGCGATGGGGCATTCGTGCAACGCAACGCTGGCCCGCCGCGCCAATTCCAGTTCGGGCTGGCCTACAAGTTTTAGAGCGCTTTCCGCGATCAATAAAACTCAGACACGAGATACTCGTTCACGATCGGGCTGTGGGCAAAGGCGAGCGGGTTGAACGATTGCTCGCCGCCAGCTGCGCCCGGCAGGGCTGTGATATCCGCACCCTCGATGGCCAGAGCCGCACGCGCGCTGCTGTCCTGCTGCGCTGCATCGAACGAGGCTTCCCCGCTGCTGGGACGGGTGAACCAGCCCGCATAGGT
>JAKFWB010000591.1 GCA_021732945.1 Porphyrobacter sp. | reverse complement strand
CCGCGCTTGCGGCGGAAACTCACATGTCGAAGATTTGATGTGAGCTGCCTGTCCGTATGACCGCTGTTGGCCCAGGGCTGCCGACTTGTGCGCTGGGGCAAGTCGGCAGCTATCAGAGGTACAGCGACCATCAAATCACGTAGTCGTCACGCCGGCCGGTGGCCCCATGCGGTCCATCGAAAACAGAGGCTGACTCTCACCATGCCCAGACGTGGGACCCAGCAATGTGGTTCCTCCAACTCGTCAAAACCTCTGTGCAATCGGCAGTACGGTCATTTGGTGTGGATGGCGGGGATGACCATCGGTCAACATAACCTCCCGACGGGAAGTTGTCGGCATGATCGCGTTTCCATCGAAATGGAGACACGATCATGTTTGAAGAAATCTTCTTTCCCCGAACCGCTGAGAGATATCGAGCGGCGCCACTTGTCGAGCAGCGGGAACGATATCTCATTCATCTAAGGGAGGCAGGTGCAAAACGATCGGCCTTGCGGAAATGCGCCAATGATCAATTGAGCTTGGTGCGCCTTCTGAAGCTGAAAGAAGGCGGCAGAGTGTGCCTTTCGCAGATCGAGGCCGTGACCGCGATCTGGTCGCAGCCGAAGGCTCGCAGGTGTGACCGGTTGGCGTCATCCAAGGCGAGAACACGCTTTGTCCGTCGCGGAATCCAATGGCTGCGCTTCTTGGGATGGCTCGATGAACCCGAACATGAGCACCATCCGCATCACAGAGAGGTCGCGATCTTTGAGAAATGGCTGCGCCAGGAGCGCGGCCTTTCCACGGCGACCATACAAGACTACTGCCGCGCCGCCGACCACTTCTTCTTCTGGCTGGCAGGGAAAGGCACACCGCTGGACGCCGTCCAGATGGCCAACATCGACGATGCCGTTGCGGCAGAGCACAGGCGGGGGGCCTGGAGCCGCCGAACGATACACGATTACGCTCAACGTCTGAGGCCATTCTTCCTGTTTGCCGAAGCGCGCGGCTGGTGCCGAGCCGGGCTGGCTGCGGGGATCATGGCGCCTCGGTTCATGGCGGACGAGACCGTGCCGAAGGGCCTGAGGCGCAAGGATGTCCTGCGCCTGCTGGCTTCTGTTCAGGGGGATCGCCCGATCGACAAGCGCGACCGCGCGATCCTCATGCTGTTTGTCACTTACGGGCTGCGAGCCGGGGAAGTTGTCGGCTTGCGGCTCGACGATCTGGACTGGGAGAACGAGATCATTCGCGTTCGCTGCCCCAAGCCAGGACGAACCCATGTCTGGCCACTCTCACCAGACGTCGGCAATGCCATTCTGCGCTATGTACGGGAAGTCCGTCCGACCGGTCTCGGGCGCAGCCTCTTCTTCACATCGCATGCGCCCATCCGACCGGTTGGCAGAAAGACGCTCGGCAAGATCGTCCGTGATCGTCTCGCAGGAATAGACGTCGTCACCGGCCGACGGGGCACACATGCCTTGCGGCACGCTGCAGCCCAGCATCTTCTGGATCAGGGCATGTCGATGAAGGTGATCGGGGACTTTCTCGGGCACCGCGACCCATCCTCGACCGCGATCTACGCCAAGGTCAATCTCGCAGCCCTCCGCGAGGTTGCGGCCCTTGATCTGGAGGGTCTGGCATGACGCTGCGCGAGACGATCGAGCAATATATCCTCTGGCGACGGGCCCATGGCGCCAAGTTCACGACCGGGGCGAACCTCTTGCGTCACTTCCTCGGATATGCCGACGGAAATGCCACCTGCGACGCGGTGACCACGACCCAGGTTCTGGCCTTTCTGGCAGGCAAAGGGCCACTGGCCCGGCATCGCGAGAACAAGTATTACGTCCTTGCCGGCTTCTGGCGCTATGCGATTAGCCGTGGCCATGCGACGCGCTCGCCGTTACCGAACAGCGAACCGAAATCGCCGCCCCGGACGCCGCCATATATCTACTCGCGTGACGAGTTGCGGCGGCTCTTTGATCTTTCGAACGTGAAGACCAGCCGGCGCGGTGCGGTTCAGCTCGACGCAGTGACATTCCGGACCCTGCTTCTCCTGCTATACGGGGTCGGATTGCGCTTCAGCGAAGCGACGCGGCTCACGCTTGCAGATGTCGATCTGGCGGAAAACGTTCTAACCATACGCGCCACGAAGTTCTACAAGAGCCGTCTGGTTCCGATCGGACCGCAGCTTGCAATGGTGCTTGCCAACTACATGCCTCTGCCGCGGCGCGGCGGGCTTGCGCAGGACGAGACTTCCTTCCTTGTGGCGAACCGAGACGGCACGCGGCTCGCCAGCAGCACCGTTCAGGCTGCATTCGACGCGCTGCGGCGTATCGCCGGAATCCATGGCAAGGCAGACGGACGACAGATCCCGCGCCTGCACGATCTTCGGCACAGCTTCGCGGTTCACAGCCTGACTGCCTGGTATCGTCAGGGAGCGGATGTGCAACGGTTGTTACCCGTGCTCTCCACCTACCTCGGCCATTCCGATCTGGAAGGCACGAAGGTCTATCTGTCGATGACGCCTGAGCTTCTGCAGCAGGCATGTCTGCGCTTTGCTCGCTATGCAGGGGGAGATCAGGATGTCTGAACTCGTAACCCTTGGCCCATGGCTCCGGCGCTTCTTGGTCGAACATATCGTCACCGAACGCAACCTGGCTCGGAACACCCGCACGAGCTATCGCGACACCTTCAGCCTGCTCCTGCCGTTCGTCAGCCGCAACCTGCGCAAGCCCGTGGACCGGCTGGCCGTGCGTGATCTCACCTCCGTGCTGGTGCTGCAGTTC
>JAKFWB010000244.1 GCA_021732945.1 Porphyrobacter sp. | reverse complement strand
GGTAGCGACCGTGACCACATAAACGAATGCCCGGCACGAAGGCCGGGCACCCTGGAACCGATAGGTGGCAGCGTCTGCAAACGCTGACCGGTCTCCCACAAGACCCTCCATCTAGCCGATCCCGATCCCCGGTTCAAGGGAGCGCGCTTCGCGCCACGCACGAGTTTTGCCTGCTGACGGTACCTCCATCCGAGGGGACGAACGATGACCTACACCCAGACGGCTTTCACCGGCCGCACCGGCGCACGGCCGATTACGGCGCTCACGCGCGAGCTGACGCGACGGATAAAAGTCGTGGATGACACTGACATCGAGGTGTCCAAGCGCGATGCCCGTAACGTCGTGAAGGCCTTGCGCGGCGCGATCGGCGTCAGTCCCGGCGCGATCGAGACGCTGATGGACCTCATCCAGCTGACGTGGGAAGCCGATTGGACCGAAGGTCGGTTGCTCATCGTGTGGCCGAGCAACCAGCACCTCGCCGACACCGCCCGCAAATCGGTAGCCTGCATCAAGGCGCGGCTGCGTGAATTGCGTGAAGCGGGCCTCCTTCTTGCGCGTGACAGCGCGCATGGCCGCAGGAGCGGCTACAGGGATCGCGACGGCGCAATCGTGGAAGCCTATGGCCTCGACCTGTCACCTGTCCGTCTGCGCTACGCCGAACTGAAGGAGGCTGGTGACCGGCTCAACGCGCTCCATGCGCTCTTCAAGACCGGCAAGAAGGAGATCGCGCGCGTCCGCCGCCTCGTCGGTCAGGCACTGGCGCAAGCGGCCGAGATGAAGCTCGCCGGGCCGCACTGGATGCGGTTGCAGGAAACGATCGACGCGATCGCCTTCACCGCGGGACAGGCGAAGGCGATGGGCGACAGCGATGGCTATCAGGGCGCGCTCGACCGTCTCGACACTCTTGAGGATCAGGTTGGCGAGACCGTCGATCGGTTCATGTTTCCACCAGAAAATAACCCCTCGGGGTCATCTGACGATCCCTTCATACATATACAAACCATTCCCCCTGAAGATTCCGTACATGCTGTTCGCGATTGTAGTTCCGACCCGGACCCGGAGCAGCCCAAACAGGCCGTGCTCCCTGCCTCGCCGTCGAACAGCCGGTTCAAGGTGAAGCCTTCGGATTTGAAGGAAATGTTCCCGACCGCGGCAATGTACCTCCCCTCCCCCTCGCCGGGGTGGGCCGACATTCACCACGCTGCCTCGCGGCTGCGGCACGATCTCGGTATCCGCACCGGGACCTGGGTCGAGGCGCTTGACGAGCTGGGCCGCGACGGCGCGGCGGTTGCGGTCATGATCACGGCCGAACGGTACAGCCGCGACGAGATCCGGCTGACGCCGGGGGCGTATTTCGCAGGGATGATCGCTCGCGCAAAACGCGGCGAGCTCGATCTGCCCAGGAGCCTGTGGGGGTTCAGGACCGAGCGGATGGCAGCGCATTGATGCAGGACCGGTCGCCACCCTGCCCGCCGGCGCTGACCTCGACCGATGTTGGAGCGCGACCGGGTTCATCGTTATGGTGGAGTTTGCACACTTAAACCGTGACGAAGAGGAGTTCCCGATGACCGAGGACAGATTACTGATCGAAGAGCTGGCTGCAAAGGGCGGCCAACCGGATTTTTTGCGCACCATCGCCGAGAACGTGCTGCAGCTGATCATGGAGGCCGACGTTGATGGCCTGATCGGCGCGGGTCGCCACGAACGCAGCAGCGAGCGCGCGACCTGGCGCAACGGCTATCGCGACCGTTCGCTGGATACCCGGGTAGGCACGCTGAACCTGAAAATCCCCAAGCTGCGTGCTGGGTCCACAAACTGCAATACCAAGCGGCAAGGTTGGACGCGCCGCTTCGCGTCGCGATGCTCCCGAGGGGAGCAAGCGTTTACCGTTGCGCTGAAATTGCCGCCTTTGTGCCCGGTGCAGCCGTTTTTGGTGCGTCATCGCGACCGTAGCGCCATGCTGAGCACCAACTTGCGATTGAAAACGCAGCCCACCTGGTAACTAATGCGCGATTCAGCGGTTAATGGACCGTCAGCATCTTGCTGCTAGGTGGTCGGCATGCCCCAAGCGACACTTCAGGCCTGGCTTTCACTCTATGCCGCGGTCGGCGTCATGGTGGCGCTGTGCGCTGTCCTCGCGATGATAAAGACCGCCTACGATTATCGTCTGGGAACTAGGAAACTCCCAACTGCGACCGTCCTCGATAAGGTACTCGTTGCACCCCGGTTGTGGATACGTTGGCAGATCAACTATCTGCTCGGCGCGCCGGCGATCCTCGGAATTGCGATCTATTACGCGCACTACCTCGGGTTCGATACTCTTGTAGATGTGTAAGCGAGTAACTGGACCCCCCTGCCCCGGAATTCCTGTCGACCCACTGCCAAACCGGCGGTCTGAATCGATGCTGTCCTGAACGATCCGGTGCTCCACCCTCGAGTGATCGCTGCGACATAGTCCATCGTCTCGCGAAACGGCGGAATACGGCGCATCGATCGAACGCGTCCTGGACCTGCATTGTACGCGGCCAAGGCTAGATCGACCCGCTTGAACTCATCCAGATGCGCGCGGAGGTATCTGGCCCCTCCCCTCAGGTTCGACAACGGATCTCTCGAATTGAAAACCCCAAGTCCACGCGCTGTACCGGGCATCAATTGGGTAAGGCCAACGGCGCCCTTCGGTGATACGATCAATGGGTCATAGCGGCTTTCCTGGGCCACCAGTGCATCGAAAAGCCCGACTGGCACACCAGCTTCGCACGCCACGGCCT
>JAKFWB010000555.1 GCA_021732945.1 Porphyrobacter sp. | reverse complement strand
GCTGCACTCCCGTGGGATTGTCCTGCAACACCGGGGTTTCCACGCCCCACAGCGCGCCAATGTCAGCCCAGATCGACGGCCGCAGACCAAGTTCGCGGGCACCCGAACCCAGCGGAATTTCCAGCTCCGCCCGACCGAGATAGTAATTGCGCCCGCCGATGGCGTCATCGCGGGTCTGATCAGGAAGGATGTTCAGCACCGGATTGCCCTGGGCATCGGTCTCGTAGCGCTGCGTCAGGATGCGCGGGCCGACGCCGCGAATGGCAAAGCCTCGGATCTGCGGTTCTCCCAGAAAGAACCGGTCATTGAGGAAGATATCATCAACCCCTTCGCCCGAACGATTGCGCAGCGGGATGATTGTGCCGCCTTCAGCCAGCAGCGAGAAAATGAAGCCGGAATTGCCGACATTCCAGAACTGCTGCGCACGCCCACGGAAGCGGGCATAGCGCACCTCGCCGCCGAGCCCGGCAAATTCGCTGTTGAGCGACACCGTTTTGCCGCGAGTCGGTCGGAGGCGCGAATTCAGGGAGTTGTAATTGAGGCTGAGGCCCACGATCGAGCTCAACCGCTCGCCGATCGTATCGCACAAGAAGCGCCCAGCGAGCAGCGGATCGCATTCGCGCGTGCCATCGCCATTCGTATCGGAGAAGAACTGGCTTTCATCCAGCGACACGTCATCATAATTGAGCGTGTAGCTGCCAATCAGCGACATGAACTCGGTCAGCGGCACACCCGCGCGCGCTGAAAAACCCGTCGTGGCTTGCTGAAATGTCGTGTTGCGATCATTGCCATTGAAATTGAACTGATTTAAATCACGCCGGAAGATGTCGATGCCGCCGGAAATATTGCGATCGAAGATATAGGGATCACTGAAGCTGACCTGCGCCGAACGCGAGAACTGCGACCAGTTGACGCTGAGCCCGACGGTCTGCCCGCGTCCGCGGAAGTTCCGCTGTCGGATCGAGCCTGACAGAATGAACTGCTCGATCGAGGAGAACCCGGCTGAAAACTGCAATTCGCCGGTCGGGCGCTCTTCGATATTGGCTTCCAGAATGATCCGGTCAGGCGCGCTGCCTTCGGACTGGCTGACTTCGAAATTTTCCTGGAAATAGCCGAGCGAATTGATGCGCGCGGTGGTGCGCTGCACCGCCAGGCTGTTGAAGGCATCGCCTTCGGCCAACCGGAATTCGCGCCGGATGACCTTGTCCTGGGTCAGGGTGTTGCCATTGACATCGACCCGTTCGACATAGACGCGCGGCGCCTCGCGCAGGACGAAAGTGATGTTCATCCGGCGGTTTTCGGGATCGCGGTTGAAGCGCGGTTGCACGTCGGCGAAGGCATAGCCGAACCGGCCGGCCAGCTCGGTTAACTGTTCAACCGTGTCCTCAACCGTCTTGGCATTGTAGAAATCGCCGCTCTTCATTGGCAGCTGCGTGCTCATCACGTCGCTGTCGAAATCCCTGAGCTGGCTGTCAACCTTCACATCGCCGAAGGTGTAACGCTCCCCCTCTTCCACCACATAGGTGATGATAAAGTCGCGCTGATCCGGGGTCAGTTCAGCCACCGCCGAAACGACGCGGAAATCGGCGTAACCTTCGGTGAGGTAGAACTGGCGCAGCTTCTGCTGGTCAAACGCCAGACGATCGGGATCGTAGCTGGTGTTGGAGCTGAAGAAGCTGGTCAACCGCGCCTGCTTGGTCACGAACTCGCCGCGCAGCTTGCCATCATCGAACTTCTCGTTGCCGAGGATGTTGATCTGGCGCACCTTTGATTTCGGGCCTTCCGAAATCTCGAACACGATATCGACGCGGTTCTGCGGCAGCTGCACCAGCTTGGGTTCAACCTGCGCGGCAAACCGGCCCTGACGCTTGTAGAGTTCAAGAATGCGGGTGACGTCAGCGCGGACTTTTGACCGGGTGAAGATCTGGCGCGGCGACAGCTTGATTTCCGGCAGGATCTTGTCCGGCTTCAGCCGCTCATTGCCCTCCAGCACGATGCGGTTGATCACCGGGTTTTCGACCACGGTGATCACCACATTGCCGTTGTCATTGCGGATGCTGTAATTGGCGAAAAGCTCGGTCGCGCTGAGGTCCTTGATCGCCTCGTCCGCAGCGGCAGCGGTGTATTCCTGACCAACGCGCAGCCGGATGTAGCTGAGGATCGTGGTTGCCTCCAGCCGCTCTGCCCCGATCACGGTGATGGTCTGAATGACATTGGCGCGCGGGGCCGGCGTCGCTGGTGCCGGTTCGGCAGGCGTTGCACCTTGCGCTGGAGCCTGTGCGGGAGTTTGGGCCTGCGCCAAGGCAACCCCCGGCATCCCGGCCAGCACCGAACCGCAGGCCAGCATCGCAGCCATGCGCCGCGGACGCGAGGTCCTGACCGGCAGCGATTGCGGCGCGGCAGATGTGCCAGGAACAAGCCTTGCGCCTGTGTCGCTCATTCGGTTCATTCAGCTAAAATCCCGTTCCAACCGTCAGTGCCCTGTCAGGCCTGCTCGCCGTGTCGCCATGGCGTTGCCGACCTGCCAGCAATATCGTCACCCCTGTGCGGATGCTCTTGTCCCTCGGCCCACGTGCTTGCCGGCCACCGCCTCTGCCCGATGTGACCTGCGCAATCAAGCCGGGCGGGCGCGCTTTGCGCCCATGCCACCCGGCTTTTGCCCGGCAAAGCCAGCCTTCAGCTTCCGAACAGTGGCAAGGAGAACAAATCATTCACCGTCACCACCACCTCAGCATCAGAACCAGCGCAATGCCGGTACGATAAGCCCATTC
>JAKFWB010000164.1 GCA_021732945.1 Porphyrobacter sp. | reverse complement strand
AGTGCGGCAATCACCTCGTCATTCGAGCATCCCGCAAAGCAATGGAACAGGATCGCTTTGCGACCCAGTGTCACGCTCAGCGAGGGAGTTCGGTCGTCATGCGCAGGGCAGCAGCACATGCCCTTGTTCTGACGCCATGTTCCGTTGAGGCTTTCGACGATCATGCGAGCGCGGCGATCAAGGCCATGAGCATTAGTTTGTAGGGGCATCGACCCACTCCGTTTGATGTGCCCCTCCCGCGCAGCCTCCGCTCTGCATGCGCGCCAACTGATTTCCCTCCACGCTATGTTCTATATATGTTCTTAGATGAGTCGGCCATCGAGGATCGAGCAATGACCCCAAAAATCCTGTTCTTCGCCAGCGCCTGCATCACGACTGCGCTCGGCTTCCCGGTCAGCGCGCAAGAAGAAGAGCGATCATCTGATCAGGTAGTATCCGGACATTCCGTCAGCGGCGTCCGCATCGCGGCGGCTTCCAACGGGTTCCAGCTGGTCGAGCATGGACTATGGCGCACTCATGATCAGGCTACGCCCGCCAACTTCGACATCGGCGCCGCACCACGTGATGACCTTTCGCTCCGCTACCAGCATGCCGCCGGAACGAGCACATCGAGCTTTCGGAGAGCGAGTTTTTTGCCCCACGTCTATGCAGCCGAGGCAAAGTACGCCTTGCCCCCGGGCTTGCTCGACGCGCTCGTCTGGACGGAGTCCAGATACAATCCGTTGGCCGTCAGCAGTGTCGGAGCAGCGGGCCTCGGGCAACTGATGCCGGCCACCGCCAGAGAGCTCGGCGTGGCCAATCGCTTCGATCCTGTTGCAAATATCGACGGTGCCGCCCGATATCTTCGGCAGATGCTGGATCGTTTCGGAGTGGTGCACCTCGCCTTGGCAGCCTACAACGCCGGGCCCGGAGCTGTTAGCAAAGCTGGCGGCATTCCGCGGAACGGCGAAACGCCAGCCTACGTGCGCAATGTGCTTCGGCGATGGAAGCTTTGACAGGGGGACGATTTACGGTGAGCAGGCAGCGGAAACGCTTATCAGGTCGACTGACGAAGGGAGCGCGAAGCCTCCTTCTTACGACATCTGATGCGCAGACCTGGATCGTCGACGCGCTCGATGTTGACCAGACCCTCGTTGGCAAGAACGTCATCGTCGACGGCATTTCAACAGCGGCCGATCGCATCAAGGCCGACTGGATCGGGTCCGCCTAGCGAGCGGGAAGCCCCAATAGCTTCGATGGCTCTGAAAAGCCTTCGAACAACATCTTCGCCCACACCTCGGCGATTTCCCGGCGACGGTCAAGGAATGCCGCTCGATTGTAGGCACCTTCAGATCCCGACACCCCTTCTGGAATGTGGGCAAGCATCAGATCTATGACCAGCCTGTCGCTCGCCGTTCCGTTCCTCTCGGCCCACTCATTCATGATCGTCGAGAATGATGCCCGCCAGCCATGCGGCACATGCCTGCCCTGATATCCGCAGCGGTTGTAAAAGTAGCTCAGCGTGTTTTCGCTCATCGGAACTCGGGCACTACGGTTACTCGGGAAGACAATGGGCCCACGCCCGGTGAGCTGCTTGGCCGTCCGCAAGACAGCAACGGTCTCAGGCGCCAGTGGCACCAGATGATCGAACTTCTCGTCCTGCTTCAAGTCATTTGCCAACTTCATGTGACCCGCAGGAACACGCCAAAGAGCCTCAGGGCAGAGCCCGTCTCCATCCCAGTCGATGTTTTCGAACTCGCCCCATGCCATGCATCTGATGGCCCCAAGCCTCTGAGCCGTGAGCGCCGCGAAACGCGATGCGAGCTTAGTTAGCGGCGAAGCCAGTTCCGCTTCCGTTTTGCGGATCATGTCGTGAAGCGCTTCGATGCTCACAATTGCAGGCCGCTTGCGTCCACGTGGTACGGGCTTGAGGGCTTTGCCCACCACAGCGGCCGGATCCCTCGCCGCAAGCCCTTCAGCAATCGCCTGCACGAAAACGGCTGACATGCGTTGGCGTACGCGATGAGCCGTCTCGATGGCCCCTCGCTTTTCAATCTTCCTGAGTACGGAAAGCACGATCGGCTCATCAAGCTCGGCAATCGGCAAGGCGCCGATCCACGGGAACACCTCTTTTTCTAAGCTACAGATTACGTCCCTTGCGTGGACAGGCGTCCACCGATCTTCCTGAAGTGCAAACCAATTGCGCGCCACAACCTCGAAGGTGTTCGACGCTGACATAGCTCGCGCAATGGCTGCCTTCTTTGCTTCGAGACCGGGGTCCCTCCCTTCAGCAAGCAGCTTGCGAGCATCACACTTCCTGTCACGCGCTTCCTTCAGCGATAACTCGGGGTAGGCACCCAGGATCAGCCGTCGCTCTTTCCCGGCAAAACGATATTTGAGACGCCAGCTTCGACGGCCAGATTTGGCCACGAACAGATAGAGCCCTTCGGAATCGGAGAGCTTGTAATCCTTGTCCTTCGCCTTCGCTTGCCGGACTGCCATTTCGCTGAGCATCTGTGCCCCCAAAACTGCGTTTCGATGCCCCCAGATATGCCCCCAATCGTTGCGGATGCATGCGGAAATATCGAAACAAATGCAGAACGATCTCTAGCATGAAATGGCTAAAAATCAAGGAAAACAGTCGTTTTTTGGACGTTTGCGGAAGGGTGACTGGCGGAGAGGGTGGGATTCGAACCCACGTTACCGTCGCCGGTAAACCGCATTTCGAGTGCGGCGCATTCGACCACTCTGCCACCTCTCCGCGAGGCCTGTCGCGCATGTCTGGGCCGTCTGGTA
>JAKFWB010000163.1 GCA_021732945.1 Porphyrobacter sp. | reverse complement strand
GCTACCGGCGCACAGGCCACGAGCCGCGCCATCGAACGCGGCTTTGCGCGCGGCATCGCACGGATGCGGGCGTCAGGCTCGGTCAGCCGTGGAACACAATAAGGGGATGGGGTCATGGGTAAGCGTATAGTGAGTATCTTGGCGGCACTGGCGCTGATCGCGCCGGTCGGCACTGCCACCGCAGGCTCAAAATCTCCGAATCTGGCCAAATGCGATGGCAAACATCGCCGCTCGGCCAATCCCTATGGTTCGATCCTGCCCACCGTCGATCCGGTCAACGGAACGTCCACGCCAGCGGACCAGACGCAAGAGCGCAGGGCCGTCGAGGTGTTCCCCGGGAAAACTCCAGCGACGCCAAAGCCTCCAAAGCCGGACGGCAAGCCCGGTGAGCAAGTGCCGCCAATAAGCAGTCTGACCCCATCAACCTCGAACCAGAGCTGCTGAGCGACATGGCAGGCGGCATCACCGACAGAGACGATCTCAAAGCCTATTTTGCGGAAGCCGCAAGCTGGGATCACGACCGGCTGATTGCAGCGGGCCGCTCGAAGCGGCTGGCGTGGATGGTCGCAGGAGTGGCGAGCGGGCTTGCCATCACCGGTGTCGCGGCGATTGCGATGCTGACCCCGCTCAAGACTGTCGCGCCCTATGTCATCACCGTCGATAAGGCGACCGGCGCGAGCGAGATCACCTCGCCGATGTCGGGCGACCGGCAAATCACCTACAACGAGGCCGTCGCCAAATATTTTCTCGCCGATTACATCCGCAACCGTGAGGGTTGGATACCGCAAGCGCGCAAGGAGTTCTTCGAGGGCGTGCTGGCAATGTCGTCGCGCGACGAACAAGCGCGGTGGACGGCCTTTTACAGCAAGGACAATCCCAAGTCGCCGCAAAGCGTTTTCACCGATCTCGATACGGTGTTCATCGCAATCAAATCGGTGACGCTGGTTTCCAAGAACGTAGCTCAGGTGCGCTTCACCAAATCGCTCCAGCACGGCTCGGTTGTCACCGACACCCCAGCCATCGCGACCGTTACCTACGACACGACCGACACGCCCACCACCGAACAGCAGAGGTTCAAAAATCCCCTCGGGTTGGAAGTGCAGACCTACCGCGCCGACCTGGAGGTGACGCAATGAAACGAATGAGCTGCCTGACGGCACTGGTATTCCTGTTGAGCAGCGAACCGGCAATGCCAAGCGAAACCCCGCATCCGACCGCGCAGGACAATCGCATCCGCGAGGTGATCTACAGCGAAGGTCAGGTTTTCCGCATTGTCGGTGTCTTCCGCTCTGCAACGCAGATAGTGTTTTCGCCCGGTGAGCGCGTCGAGCATGTCGCACTTGGCGACACCGTATCGTGGGAGGTCGCCCCGGCCGAAAACTCGCTGTTCATAAAACCGCGCGAGCTGGCCGGATCGACCAATCTGATCGTTATCACCCGCTCCAACGCGGGCAGCCGCACCTACACCTTCGAGCTGTCAGCGCGGCGCGGGGCGATCGGCGCGCGGAGCGCCGACACCTTCTTCAAAGTGGTGTTTCGCTATCCGCGCGAAGAGGCCGCCGCTGCACAAGCGGCGGCGACACAGGCCGCCTACGCCCACACGGTTGCGCTGCAAACTGGCGCGATCCGCTCGGCGCTCGATCTCGGTGTTCTCGAAGGCAAGCGGAACTTGAACTACACAGTGCAGGGTTCGTCCGCGATCCAGCCTTCCGAAATCACCGACAATGGCCAGTTCACCGCGCTCCGATTTCCCAATCAGCGCGAACTCCCTGCGTTCTTTGCCGTCAATCCCGATGGCAGCGAGAGCATCGTTCCCTTCGATGTCCGCGACGAGTTTGTGGTGATC
Source organism: Porphyrobacter sp. (assembly GCA_021732945.1). Classification (GTDB taxonomy): domain Bacteria; phylum Pseudomonadota; class Alphaproteobacteria; order Sphingomonadales; family Sphingomonadaceae; genus Erythrobacter. Next base: position 929 of record JAKFWB010000163.1, on the reverse strand, counting down.
CATGGCGTGTTCGGCCAGCTCCGCTTGCGGCGCGGCAAGGAGGTTCTGTGCGTGTTCAACGAAGCTCGGGATTTCTACGGGCGTGACCCGAAGACCGGCACAGCATCGAGCGTCGTCGAAAGAACACAGGAGACAAAGTGATGGCCGCAACGTCAAAAGGCGAGCGCGCCACGGAACGCGCAACCGTCGATCAAACCCCGGACCCTGAAGACATTGACCGCGCCCCGGCTACTGAACGTGCCAGCAAAATGCCATCGATACCCGGCACGGCAATGGACCCGAAGAAGATGATCGGTTTTGCAGCCGCTGCGGGAGCTATCATGTTCACGGTGCTGGCGCTGGGAACTGGGCTCACCGGGAACTCTACCCTCCCCGCGGTCAAACCCAAGCCCGCACTCGAACCCGCGCAATATGACCCGGCCACCGTCATCGCGCCAACGCTGGCTGGCGCGGCAACCGATCCCAATGCGCCTATTGCGTTGAACGGCCCGCAAGTTCCCGCCATCGGTCAGCAGCCCTTACCGCCACAAGGCCAGCCACCGGCTACAGGCCAACTGCGCCAGCAATCTCCCGCAGAGGCGCTGCGCGAAGCCGCGCGCCGGTCATCGCTGATTGCCTATGGCGGCGAGCGTGAAAGCGGCATCGCCAGCGCGCGCTATAGCGATGCGGGCGGTGCAATCAGTGCGAGCGATGCAGCGGCGCGGCAACCTACCAATCTCGACACGCTCCGGCACGCATCGGTCATCGGACAGGCCCAGGCCCGCACGCTGCCTGACCGCAATTTCCTGATTACGGCCGGGAGCTTCATCCCGTGCGTTCTGCAAACCGCGATGGACTCAAGCCAGCCGGGCTATGTGAGCTGCATCGTCCCTCGAAACGTCTATTCCGACAATGGCCGTGTCGTGCTGATGGAAAAAGGCACGAAGATC
>JAKFWB010000587.1 GCA_021732945.1 Porphyrobacter sp. | reverse complement strand
GTTGGGATCTGGGATTTTATGGTCCCGCTCGAACAGCAGGATCCCGAGCAATTCGGCAAGGTCTTCGACGAAATCTTCGACGTCAACCTGAAGGGTTATTTTCTTGGTGCCCGCGCCGCCATCCCCTAACTCAGGAAGGTTAAGGGAAGCATCATTTTCACGGCCTCGACCTCGAGTTACTATACCGGAGGCGGCGGCACGCTATACGTCGCCTCCAAGCACGCGGTACTCGGGCTGATCAAGCAACTGGCCTGGGAACTGACGCCGGACATCCGGGTTAACGGCGTTGCACCGGGAGGGACACGGACCCCGCTCAGCGGCACTGAGACCGGTGGCTTTGCAGAGACGAAGATGGAGCAGATGCCCGGGCTTGACGAAATGATTTCCAGCATGACCCCGCTCGGGCGGATAGCCGAACCGGCCGACCATGCTGGTCTCTACACGCTTTTGGCTTCGCGGCGGGACTCTTCGTATATGACTGGCACGGTTCTGCTCAGCGATGGCGGTATCGGTATCGGCAAACGTCCGGAAGGGTGAGTGCTCTGCATTTAGCCAGGGTCATTAGAAGCAAGCGCATGATAGGAGGATAGTGGCCATGGCTGAGAGATTTCAATTTTCCGACTTGCTCGTCATTTCGGGAGTCATCGGAGCTGCACGATGGAAGCCGACGCATCTTGGACGCACTGTTGCCCCTCCCCAACTGGTTGAATTCGATGGTAATCTCACAAGAGATCGTGCGGAACGGATGATGGCTCACGCTGAAGCCGGGGGGCTCGCAATTTACGGGATCGGCCAGTTGAGCTACCAACGCGCGCCGGTTGACAAGACGGTCGTCTATCCGATCGACGCCTATTACGCGCATGGTCAATACACGTCGGTCATTGCGACCATGAACCGCGTAGCAGTTCTGCTCGACAACGCCGAAAAGGTGGATATTCAGGAAATGGTCAGCAAAATGATCCGGGTCGATAACTGACGCGGGCTCGTTTCCCCCTTCGCTGGTATTGAAGGGTTGGGGATGTGGAGCGAGGGAACCTTCATCCCACCCTTACCCAGTAGATCGCTGCCCAATAAGGTCAACGATACCTTTTGGATCCTCACTGCAACCTTGACCCGAAACTACTGAAAATCCGGCTCGATCTCTTCTGGAAGCCCGGGCGCGGGACGGTCCGATGCCATTCGGACACCATCGATGACGATCGGGCTGGCTACTCCGGGGCGGCCGTGGCGTTCAATCGCCATGCCCCGTGCGATGACCTGTGGGTTGGCAAAGACCTGGTCCAATTCGTTGATCGGGCCTGCGGGAATTCCTGCCTGTTCGAGTTGTTCGAAAAGCTCTTCCCGACCCCATTGCACCGTGATCACTTCGAGCGCTTCAATCAAGTCTGCCCGATTGCGGATCCGTTGAGGATTGGTGATAAAGCGCTCGTCCCGGTCGAGTGCAATATCCAGCACGCGGCAGAGGGCGGCAAACTGGCCGTCATTGCCGACCGCGATGATCAGATCGCCATCGCGAGTGGGGAATGCCTGATAGGGTACCAGATTGGCATGCCCATTGCCGACCCGGCGCGGCACCACCCCCGAGGTCATCCAGTTCAGTGCCTGATTGCCCATGACACTGACTTGGGTATCGAGCAGCGCCATGTCGATGTGCGCGCCGACCTGCGTTTCGTTCCGCCGGTTAAGCGCCGCCAGGACCGCCACCGCGCTGTAAACCCCGGTGAACAAGTCGGCGGCCGCGATACCGGCCTTCTGAGGCTCGCGCTGCGGCTATCCAGTCATGGACATAAGCCCGCCCATCGCCTGGGCGATATAGTCGTATCCCGGTCGGTTGGCATAGGGCCCGGTTTGTCCGAAGCCGGTGATCGAACAGGTGATGAGGCGCGGATTGACCTGGGATAAAGCCGCGTGATCAAGCCCATACTTGGCGAGCCCACCCACCTTGTAATTCTCGATTATGATGTCAGCGCTTGCCGCAAGGCCACGAATGATATCCTGACCTGCTGGCGTCGCGATATCAACCGCGATGGACCGCTTCCCCCGGTTGGCCGAATGATAATAGGCGGCACCCAGATTTTCGCCCGCGTCCGACATCACAAACGGAGGCCCCCAGTGGCGAGTGTCGTCGCCACTGCCGGGGCGCTCGATCTTGATAACCTCGGCACCGAGATCGGCGAGCAACTGTCCGCACCACGGGCCGGCAAGAATGCGCGCGAGTTCGAGAACCCTGATGCCGTTTAGCGGTTTTGTGGATGCCTCTGTTGGCGTTGCGGCCCAGCCACACCCCGTCATTGCGCACCTGCCACTGCCGAAGCAATGCGCTTGCGCCAGTCTCGCGCCATATCGCCGGCTGCTTTGGCCAGGGTGAAAGAGTCTATCCCCACCGCGAGGAACCGGGCGCCGCCGTCCAGATATTGCTGCACCAGCCGTTCGTCGCGTGAAAGGATACCACAGGGAGTGCCGGTAGCGCGAATGCGGGCTAGGGCTTCGCCGGTCACTTGAGCGAGAGCTGTTGCATTGGCGGAACCAAGCAGGCCGAGCGATGCAGCCAGGTCAGCCGGTCCGACAAACAGGGCGTCAATGCCATCGACTGCTGCGATAGCTTCCAGATTGTTGAGCGCTTCGACGGTCTCGATCTGGGCGATGATGCATAGGCGCTCGTTGGCCTCAGCTACGAAAGCAGGGTAGCGGCCCCAACGTGCGGCGCGCGCGCCGCCGATCCCGCGATCACCCGTCGGCGGATAGCGCGAGGCCTTGACGATAGCCTCCGCCTGTTGT
>JAKFWB010000296.1 GCA_021732945.1 Porphyrobacter sp. | reverse complement strand
GGAGTATGTAGCTCCCTGACGACGCGCCTGACTCAAAAGGTAAGGCGTCTGACGAAACCAATAGCGACTTCCACTCAGGAGACCTGCTGCCTCAGTCACGATAGCGAAGTGCTTCGACGATCAAGGCGAAAGCAGCCGAGTGCTGTCGACGGCTCGGATAGTAGAGGTGATAGCCCGGAAAGGGCTCACACCATTCATCGAGCACGCTGATCAGTGCTCCTGTGCTGATCAGCGGTGCGATGTAGTCATGTGGCAGGTAGGCGAGCCCGGCTCCCTCCAGAGCACCTAAGCGCGCGAGAGCGATATTGTTTACGATCATCTGGGCTTCGATGCGCACGTTGATCGCGCGACCGGCCTTCTCGAAGTCCCAGACGCCAACGCCGCCATGCGCCGTATACCGCAAGCCGATGCATCTGTGTTCTGCCAGATCGTGAGGAGTAAGGGGTGGAGGCCGACCGGTTAAGTAGGCGGGGGAGCCCACCACGGCCATACGCATGTCGGGGCCGATCCGCACGGCCACCATGTCCTGGGCGAGGGTTTCACCGAGGCGCACGCCGGCATCGAACCGTTCGGCCACGATATCGACAAAGCCATTGTTGACGCTGATCTCCAGGTTGAGGTCAGGATAGGCGGGCAAAAGCCTGGCCAATGCGGGCAGCACGATAGCTTCCGACGGCTGATCGCCGACGGTAATTCTCACCGTACCCGCCGGCTTATCGCGCAACTCAGTGAGGGCGGCGAGGCCCGCTTCGATTCCGTCGAAGTGGGGAGCGATCGTGCGCAGCAGACGTTAGCCGGCCTCGGTCGTTGACATGCTGCGCGTGGTCCGGTTGAGCAGCCGAAGGCCAAGCCGGCCTTCCAGTTCCTTGAGGGCGTAGCTCAGCGCTGACTGAGAAACACCTAGCTGTTGCGCTGCTCGGGTGAAGCTGCCCGTCCGGGCAATCGCCAGGAAGGCTATCAAGTCGCTGAAGGTCTCCCGCGCCATTTATAAATACCATTGATATGTGCATGCACAATTTAGCACCTAGTCATATAGGTCGTCAGCTCTATTTGATTAGAGGGAAGGCGAAAGCCGACTGTGCGCCGCCGGCGCGCTCTTCGAACGGAAAGGCAATTCCATGAGAAAGCTAGCCCTGACACTAACTCTCTTACTCGCATCGACCGCCATGACGACCTTGAACGCCCACAGCGCAGCGGCCCAGGACATGTCGAACGGCGCCGCCAATTTCTACAAGAGCGACGCCGTCGTCGCGCAGAAGGTTTCCTTCAAGAACAAGCTCGGCATGAAGGTCGTCGGCAACCTCTTCGTGCCGAAGGATCTCGATCGCGCCGCGCGCTCCCCGGCCATCGTCGTCGGCCACCCGATGGGCGCCGTGAAAGAGCAGGCCTCCAACCTTTATGCCCAGAAGCTGGCGGAGCAGGGCTTCGTCACCCTGTCCTTCGATCTGTCCTTCTGGGGCGAGAGCGACGGCCAGCCGCGCCATACCGTGGCGCCGGACATTTACGTGGATGATTTCAGCGCTGCGGTCGATTTCCTGAGTACCCAGTCGTTCGTCAATCCTGAGCGCATCGGCGTCCTCGGCATCTGCGGCAGTGGCAGCTTCGCGGTCAGCGCGGCGCAGATCGACCTGCGCATCAAGGCGATCGCCACAGTCAGCATGTACGATATGGGGGCTGCCACGCGGGATGGCCTGCGCAAGAGCGTGACCCTCGAACAGCGCAAGGCAGCGCTGAAAGCGGCTGCCGAGCAGCGGCTTGCCGAATTCACTGGCGGCAAACCCGAATACACAGGCGGCACGGTCCATAAACTGACTGCGGATTCCCATCCCATCGAGCGCGAGTTTTACGACTTCTACCGCACACCGCGCGGCGAATTCACGCCTGAGGGTGACTCTGCGCTGCTCACGACCCATCCGACGCTCAGCAGCAACATCGCCTTCATGAACTTCTACCCGTTCGCACAGATCGAGACGATCTCGCCGCGCCCGATGCTGTTCATCACCGGCGAGCAGGCCCATTCGATCGAGTTCAGCCAGGACGCCTACAAGCGCGCGGGTGAGCCGAAGGAGCTGGTCATCGTACCGGGCGCCGGTCACGTGGACCTTTACGACCGGGTGAACCTCATCCCGTTCGGCAAGCTGACTGCGTTTTTCGGGAACAACCTCAGCTAATCAGCGATATCGGAGATCATCACCATGCCCAGTTCCAAACGCTTTGAAGGCAAGACGGCATTTATCACCGGGGCCGCTGCGGGGATTGGCCGTGCAACCGCGATTGCCTTTGCGGCTGAAGGTGCGCGCGTGGCGATCACGGACCGGGACGCGGCGAGGCTTCAGGAGACAGCAAAGCAGGTGAAGGCGGCAAGCGCTGAGGTGCTCGCGATCAGCTGTGACGTATCCAAGCCGGAAGACGTCCAGGCTGCGGTAGCGCAGACGGTGAAAACGTTCAGCCGTATCGACTGCGCCTTCAACAATGCCGGCGTCGAGAACACGGCGACGCCGGTTGCAGAGATCGAGATCGAGGAATGGGACCGCATCCTCGGCATAAATCTGCGGGGCACGTTCGTGTGCATGAAGTACGAGCTGCTCCAGATGAAGGAGCAGGGCGGTGGCGTGATCGTCAACACCTCGTCCGGTGCCGGTATTCGCGGCGTGGCCGGCGGCAGCGCCTACGCTGCCTCGAAGCATGCGATCATCGGCCTGACCAAATCGGCCGCGCTCGACTACGCAAAGTCGAACATCCGCGTGAACGCAGTCCTGCCCGGAAATATCGCGACCCCG
>JAKFWB010000291.1 GCA_021732945.1 Porphyrobacter sp. | reverse complement strand
GGCCACGTTTTCCAAGGTCCGCAGGTCGCGCAGCCGCGCCAGGGCGAGGGGCGTGTTCAAATCGTCGCCCAACGGTTCCAGCACCCAATCGACCATGGCGGGCATGGCCTCGCCCTCGGGTGCCGGGCGGGCGAGCATGGCGTAGAAATCATCCAGCTCGGCGCGGCATTCCTGCAGCGCGGCCTCGGTGTAGTCGAGCGCGCTGCGGTAATGTGTGCGCAGCAGGAGAAGGCGGAAGGCTTCGCCCACCCAGGACCCGCGCGCCAGCACCTCGCGCAGCACGAAGAAATTGCCGAGGGATTTCGACATTTTCTCCCCGTCCACGGTCAGCATGCCGTTGTGCAGCCAGGTCGTGGCCATGCTGTGGGTGCCGTGGGCGCAGCGGCTTTGCGCCACCTCATTCTCGTGGTGGGGGAAGAGCAGATCGGCGCCGCCGCCATGGATGTCGAAGGTTTCGCCGAGATGTTCCCAGGACATGGCGGAGCATTCGATATGCCAGCCGGGGCGACCGCGGCCCCAGGGCGAATCCCAGCCCGGGGTTTGCGCGTCGGACGGCTTCCACAGCACGAAATCGCCGGCGTCGCGCTTGTAGGGCGCGACATCGATGCGCGCGCCGGCCAGCAATTCGTCCTGGTTGCGGCCGGAAAGCTTGCCGTAATCGGCAAAGGAGCCGACCGAGAACAGCACATGCCCCTCGGCGGCATAGGCATGACCAGAGGCGATCAGCTTCTCGCACAGCGCGATCATCTGCGGGATGTGGTCGGTCGCGCGCGGTTCGATATCGGGCGGCAGGCAGTTCAGCGCCGCCATGTCGGCGTGGAAATCGGCCGCCGTGCGGGCGGTGATCTCGGCGATGGTTTTGCCCGATTCCCGCGCCCGCGCGTTGATCTTGTCATCCACGTCGGTGATGTTGCGGGCATAGGTGACGTGCGGGTAGACGCGCCGCAGCAGCCGCGCCAGCACGTCGAACACCACCACGGGGCGCGCATTGCCGAGATGCGCGAGGTCATAGACCGTCGGGCCGCAGACATACATGCGGACATGGTCGGCATCGATCGGCCGAAACGGCTCGCGCATGCGGGTGAGGCTGTTGTGGAAGCTGAGCTGGGTCATCGGGGCCGGTCCATGGAGGCAAAGGGCAGCGGGCGCAAGCGCGCTTTCAGCAGGCCGGACAGGATTGGACCTTGTTCATCGCCGCATCATGCGCCGGCCAATGCGCGGAATTCAAGAATGAAGCGCCACGCTAGACCATGCTGCGTCCACATGCGTTCACTGCGCATGGTCTAGCCGTCGCTGAGAGATGATTCAGCGTGTTCGGCGATTCCGCCTCAACGCATCATGCTCTAGCAGGCTGCGGAAATTCGTCTTCCCAAATTGGTTGTGAGGTGATTCGCTTCTGACTTGGTCTGGAGGTGTTTTGATGCGTGGTGCGGATCGTCAGACGGGAGCGATGTTCAGTTATCTGAGCCCGGAGGCGATGGTGCCTGCGGGGCACCCGTTGCGGTTGATCCGTCCGATCGTGAACGCCGCGCTGGAGCGTCTGTCGAGCGATTTCGACAAGCTCTACGCGTCGGGTGGGCGCGATTCGATCGCGCCTGAGAAGCTGCTGCGTGCGCTGCTGCTACAGGCGTTCTTTTCGGTGCGTTCGGAGCGGCAACTGATGGAACAGGTCACCTACAATATGTTGTTCCGCTGGTTTGTCGGGCTTTCGATGGACGCGGCTGTCTGGGACGTGACGGTGTTCACCAAGAACCGCGAGCGGCTGGTACGGGGCGACATCGCGGCCAAGTTTTTCCAGGCGGTGCTGGCGGCGCCCGAGGTTGCGCCGTTGCTGTCGTCGGAACATTTCTCGGTGGATGGCACGCTGCTGGACGCCTGGGCCTCGATGAAGAGCTTTCGGCCGAAGGATGGCAGTGGCGAGCCGCCGGGGGCGGGGCGCAACGGCGAGCGTGATTTTCACGGCGAGAAGCGGAGCAATGAGACGCACGCTTCGACCACCGATCCGGATGCGCGTCTGGCGCGCAAGTCGAACGGGCAGTCGGCGCGGCTGTGCTACGCGGGGCATGTGGTGATGGAGAACCGGAACGGTCTGGTGGTGGGCGAGGCGACGACCTTGGCCACCGGCACAGCGGAGCGCGACGCTGGGAAGGCGATGATGGCGCCGCTGGCCAAGCCTGGGCGCACCACGCTGGGCGCCGACAAGAACTACGACACGCAGGGGTTTGTCGCGGCGATGCGCGAGATCGGCGTGACGCCGCATGTGGCGCAGCACAAGAACGGCCGGAGTTCGGCGATTGATGGCCGAACCACGCGGCATGCGGGCTATGCGGTCAGCCAGGTGATCCGCAAGCGGATCGAGGAAGTGTTCGGCTGGGGCAAGGAGGTGGCGGGGTTGCGCCGGATGCGGCTGCGCGGGCTGCCGCGGGTCAGCTGGGCGTTCACGCTGCGCGTTACGGCCTACAACTTGGTGCGATTGCCCAAGCTGGTGGGGGCCGCGGCATGATGACGCCCGAGATCTGGCCGCTGCGGATAAAAATCGCCGGCAAACCGACGAAAATCAGCCAATCCAGCGCGAGACACCCGGCCAGCTGAACACCAGAACGAGGAAATAGGCCAGTCTCAAGACGAATTTCCGCAGCCTGCTAGGGCGGCCTATTCCGGCTGAACCCAGGCGCGGGCCAGCAATGCGCGGTGCTGTTCCAGCTCGCGCGCGATGCGGGCTTTCAGCGGCGCCTCGCCCTGCTGGTCCGGCGGTGTGGGCGTCAGGCCATTGGTCGCCAT
>JAKFWB010000495.1 GCA_021732945.1 Porphyrobacter sp. | reverse complement strand
TCGGGGGCCGCCCGGGCTGGATTGCACGCGAGGCACTGGCCTTGCTGGAAGCGCATCCCTGGCCCGGCAATGTGCGCGAGCTGGAAAATGTCATCCGCCGCGCGATCCTGCTGGCCGATGGCGCGGGCATGATCGGCCCGGATCACATCGTCTTTGATACCGCCGTGCGTCCGGTGATGGCCGCCGCACCGCCAGCCATCGCGCTGCCCCTCAATGCCGCACAATCGCTGTCGGACGTCGCCTTCGCATCCGAAGCGCGCGCCATCCTTGATACGCTGGCAAACCATGGCGGAAACCGGGTGGCGACCGCGCGCAGCCTTGGCATTTCAGAGCGGACCTTGCGTTATCGCCTCGCCTCGATGCGCGGTGCGGGCATGCTCGCCGTGGGAGGCGCAGCATGAACGGGATCCGCCCGATCATGGGGGTGCAGGACGTGATGGCGCTGCGATCAGCTGTGCTCTCCCGCAGCAATGCCTTGCGCGAAGTGCGCGCCGCGAGCGAAGGCGGGCAGGGTCCGCTTGCGCCTGAAGCGTTGCTGCAAGCGCCCGGCGCCGGCTTTGTCGCCACGCTCAACTCTGCGCTCCGCCAAGTGAGCGCAGTGCAGCAGCATTCGGGCGACCTGCAAGTCGCCTATGAACGCGGCGCGGTGACCGATATCGCGCAGGTGATGCTCGCCCGGCAGGAAGCTGGCGTCGCGTTCGAAGCGACCTTGCAAGTGCGCAACAAGCTGCTGACCGCCTATCAAGATATCATGCGGATGGGGGGCTGATAGATGGCTGACAGGGCCCTGACTGTACCCGCGACAAGCGCGGGCCTGCCAAGCGCGGCAGCCCCTGCGGCCAGCGGCTGGCGCACGATGCTGCCCCCTGCGGCGGCGAACTTCATCGGCCAGCCCGCCCTGTCACGCGCGCTGCCCGCTCTTGCTGCGCTTGGCGCATTGGCGGCGGCGGGCGGGTTGTGGATGACCCTTGCCAACGGGCCGGACCGCTTGCTCTATTCCAGCCTGACCGATGCCGAACGCGCCAAGGTGGTGGAAACACTTGAAGCAGGCGGGATCGCCTATTCGATCGACAATGGCACCGGCGCGCTGTCGGTGGCGGAAAATGATGTCTACCGCGCCAAGATGCTGGTCGCGAGCGATGCCGGGATCGCTGCGCCTGAAGGCGCGACCGAAATGCTCGACGCGATGCCGATGGGCACCTCGCGCACGCTGGAGGGTGAACGCCTGCGGCTGGCCCGCGAACGCGAATTGACGCTGACGATCCGCGAGATTGACGGGATCGAAAGCGTCCGCGTCCACCTCGCCACGCCCGAACGATCAGTGTTCGTGCGCGAAAACAACGCGCCCTCCGCCTCGGTGATGGTCAGGCTGGTGAACGGGCGCAGCCTTTCGCCATCGCAGGTCAGTGCGATCGTCAATCTGGTGGCAGGATCGGTGCCGGGCCTCAACGCCGATGCAGTGCGGGTGGTGGATCAGAACGGCCGCCTGCTGTCTGACCCGAGCGAAGGTGCGACCGACGGTCTGGTCCTGCAACGCGAACACGAAACGAAGCTGCGCGAACAGGTGGATAGCCTGCTGCTGCCCTTGCTGGGCGAGGGCAATTTTTCCGCGCAAGTGCAGGTCGAACTCGATCAGAACGAAGTCACTTCCGCGCGCGAGACTTACGAAAAAGAAGGCGTGGTCCGCGCCGAGACGGAACGTAACGCCACCCGCACCGGCGCTGCCCCCGCGGGCGGGGTGCCGGGGGTGGCTGCCAACACGCCGCCGCCGCAGACGCAGCTGGTCGATGGTCCGCCGCAGCCCACGGCCCCTGCGGCCGGCGGCGGTGCCACCGATACCGAAACCGCGACGGAGCGTTCTTATGAACTGGGCCGGGAGGTCGCCGTCACCACAGCGCGGCCCGGCGGGCTGAAGAAGCTGTCGGTCGCGGTCGCGGTCAGCAACGAGGCGCTCAAGAAAGCCGCGCCCATGACAGCCGCGCAGCTGGAAGCGCTGGTCAGCGCCGCCGTGGGTGCCAACACCCAGCGCGGTGACCAGATCGAAGTGGTGGCGAGCAAGTTTGAACCCGCCGATCTCGCCCTGCCCGCCTTTTATGAAGAGCCGTGGTTCGCGATGCTGGTGCGCTATGCCACGGCGCTGATCGCGGTGCTGCTGGTGCTGCTGCTGGCGGTGCGTCCCTTGATCGGCAAGCTCAAGGGCAAGGGCGATCGGGCTGCGGCGAACCCGGCCAGCGACGCCAACTTGGCGATCACCAGCGATGATGCTGAGGGCGCTGACGGCGATATGGCGCTGGCACAGAATGCTCGCCTGCCGCTGGGCGAACTGCCCCAGCAGGTTGAACTCGCGCGGCGTCTTGCATCGAGCCAGCCCGAGCGCGCGGTTGAAGCCTTGCAGCGGATGCTGCTCGAAGGGCCGGATAGCCGCACCGGGCAAGCGAGCGGATCATGAGCCTCGCTGCCGATCTCAATGCGGATGACGGCGCTGTCGCCGTGCCCGACAACCTGCTGAGCCGGATCGACCGGGCGGCGGTGTTCCTGATGCTGCTGGGGGATGAGGAGGCGACCAGCCTGCTCTCCCGCCTCGACCCCGCCGAGCTCGAAAAGCTGGGCGCAGCAATGATGGGCTTGCGCGAGGTTGAACAGGCGCAGATGGCCGAAGCCATCGCCGATTTCACCGGCGAAGCCGCGCGCGAATTGCTGCCACAGCGCGGGCGCAGCTACCGGGTGCGCAACTTGCTCGACAAGGCACTCGGCCCGGCGCGGGCGGACAGCATGTTGCAGCGGAT
>JAKFWB010000453.1 GCA_021732945.1 Porphyrobacter sp. | reverse complement strand
GTGAACAATCCGACGGTGTTCGAAACGCCGGTAAGTCTCGGCGATCCCACGACCGCGACCGAGGACGAGGAGGACGATCGTTTTGGGGTCGATTTCCCCGAACGGCCGGAAGCACCGCTGATTTCGGAAGATCCGCTGCTTGATGATCCGGTCAGCAGCGGGGGTGATGCGTCGCTTTACGGCGGCACAACGCCATTGCCACAGGGGAGCAAGTGAGATGAGCCTGTGTCATGTGCGCACCCCTAAGCTGGCCGGACTGATCGCTGTGGCAGCGCTGATTGGCTCTGGCCCCGCTGCAGCGCGCGGCGCGGGTGAGCTTGAGCTCAGCCTGCGCGATACCTTCCCGATTGGGTCCAACGGCCTGTGCGAAGCGCAGATCCTTGCGCCGGAACCGGGCGGCGGGCTGTTTGATCGGCGCTATTCGATCATCTGCCGCGATGCCGCCGCTCCGGTGGGCACGCTGTGGGTGGTAAAGGCACAGGGTGATGCGGCGGCACCGGCGCGTTTTGCCGGCTCTGGTGCGGCCTGCACGGATGCCCCGCAGCCTGCAGGCGGCCTTCCCGGGCTTTCATCGGCAAAGCGCCTGTCATGCTCGCGCCCCGATTCCATCTTGCGCACCGATGTCGTGATCGGCTCGCGCGGCGGGCGGGTTTATGCAGGCAGCGGCCTTGCCGCCTATGCCAAGGCGCTGGAGCTGGGGGTCGCCTCGCTCGCCAGCAATGAAGTCGTCCCGGGAAAAGTGGAAATCCCGCTCACCAGCACCACTGATGCGCTGGCCTTTGCTCGCCAGCAGGCAGAGGCCATTGCTGCCGATCAGGCGCTTGTCGAAGCCTATCGCCGCAGCAATGCCGGCAATTTTGCCGAAGCGGCCGAGTTTTTCGCGGCCTCATCAGCCGCGCTGGCGGGTGCAGGCGCGGCCGAAGCGCAGCTGAACGAGGGGCTGCAACAATCCAATCTCGGCAATTTCAGCGAAGCGCGCCGCCTGTTTGCCGGTGGCCGAGGCGCGAGCGCTTCCAGCCCGCTATTGGCGCGGCTTTTGCGCAATTATGAGGCGATGGACGCGCTCAACCAGCGCAAGTCGGCGGCCGCCCTGGCGATCCTCGATGCCCCGCTGCTCACCGATTTTGCTGATGGCTATGCGATCCGCACCTTGCAGATCGGCCCGGCATTGGCAGGCCAATTGGCCAGCGAAAGCGGGCGGATTACAGGCGAATATTCTCTCAGCCTGACCCCGCTTGAACGCGCACGGTTGCTCGATGGGCAGCACGCCTATCTGAAAGCGACCGCGCTGCGGCAACTGGGCCGCGCCTCTGAGGCGACCGACCTGTTGCAGTCTGCCGAAGCTGCCTTTGGCGAAGTGCGCGGCGGGCGCGTGGTTTCGGTCGCCTGGCTGCGGGCGCAAGTGCTGGGCGAGCTTGCCGATGTGGCTGAGCGCAGCAGCGATGCTGCGGGTGCCGAGGCGCTGCATGGTCAGGCAATCAACCTGCTTATGGCAACCTATCCCGGCTCCCCCGCGCTTGGCAGTGCGCGCGCGCAGCTGGCGGGCTTTTATGCCCGCAGCGGGCGGCGGGATGAGGCGCTGACGCTGTACCGCGACATAATCGCCAACGCGCGCGGGCGCGCTTTGCCGTCGCTGCGCGGGCTGATGGCGCCCTATTTTGCGCTGCTGACCGAAGGCGGGGCGACTACGGCCGCGGGCGATCTGTTCATCGCCAGCCAGCTGCTCAGCCGCCCCGGCCTTGCGCAGACCCAAGCGGCCCTTGCACGCGAATTGTCAGGCGGCAGTGATGAGGCGGCGCAAATGTTCCGCACCGCCACCAATCTGGGGCGCGGGATCGAACAATTGCGCGTTGCGCTGCTCCAACTGGAAAGCGTGCCAGAGGCCGATAATCGGCAGTTGGCTCAGATTGATGAGCGCCGCGCGCGACTTGATCAGTTGCAGCAACAGCAGGCCGAAGTGCTCGACAAGCTGGCGACCTTCCCGCGTTATCGCGCCGTATCGGGCGATGGGATCACGCTGCCCGAACTTCAGGCGATCCTTGCCGAGGGCGAGGCCTATGTGAAACTGGTGACGCTGGAGAGCGATGCCTATGTCGTCTATGCCACCTGCGACAGCACCATGGCATGGCGCGCGGATGCAACGCCCCGGCAGCTGGATGCGCTCGTCAGCCAGATTCGTGAAAGCATTGCGGTGGTCGAAGGCGGGCAGGTGCTGACCTATCCCTTCGATATGGAACGCGCGCGCGAGCTTTACGTCCGCCTGTTCGCGCCCGTGGCAGACCGCTTGCCGCAGGCGCGCCACATCATTTTCGAACCTGATGGCGCGCTGTTGAAGCTGCCGATCAACCTGCTGGTCACCGATGATACCAGTGTCGCCGCCTACAAGGCGCGGATGGCTGGCAAGGATGCGGATGAATATGATTTCCGCGGCACGGCATGGCTTGGGCGCGGCACCCAGATCAGCACATCGGTGGCCGCTGCGGCGTTCCGCGATGTGCGTGCGGCCCGGCCGTCGGATGGCACGCGCGCCTATCTTGGTCTGGGCGAGAATGCCCCGATCAGCGCGGCCTCTCCCGGAGCGGCGCGCACCCGCGCCGCGCTTGAGGCGGGGGATCGCTGCCAGTGGTCGCCCAATATCTGGGCCAATCCGATCAAGGCGGAAGAACTGCGTCAGGCCGCCACCCGCTTTGGCGGCGGGGCGCGGGTGCTGACCGGCGAGGCCTTTACCGACAATGCGATCCAGAACCTGGGGGATCTGGCCGAGTATCGCATTCTGCATTTTGCCACTCA
>JAKFWB010000225.1 GCA_021732945.1 Porphyrobacter sp. | reverse complement strand
CGCTGGCATAAGCCTTGGCGCAGCGGTAGAGGGCGCGGCGATTGCCGCGTCTGGCGAAGGGCTGGCGACACAGGTGGAGCGGTTTGACGGGGAAGACGGGGCGTTTCGCGCTGTCGCCCGCCTCACCTTCACCACCGGCGCAATACCCGATCCCTTGCTGCCAATGCTGGAGACCCGTGCATCATGGCGCGGCTCGTTCCTTGCCCCCACGTCGCAGGATCGCGGCGCTGCCGCCGCATTGGCGGGCGCGGATTGCACCATCATCACCGATCCCGCGCAGATCAAAGCGGTCGCCGCGGCCTATGACCGGGCGAGCTATGCGATCATGCGATGGCCGGGCTTCCGCGCCGAACTGACCCACTGGATGCGGCTGAAGCGCAGCCACCCTGATTGGGCGCGCGATGGATTGAATGCAGCGGCGATGCAGCTTTCCGGGATTGAGGCGCTGGCGGCGGGCGCGGTGCTTGGCCCATTGTTCCGCCCGCTCGCTGCCATGGGCCTGGCGCCCGCGCTGCTGGCCGAGGCGAAGGGCTTTGGCCATGCTTCCGGGGTCGCGCTGTTCCACCGCCCCGCATACGAAGATCCGTTCGATAGCGGGCGCGCCTTCCACCGCCTGTGGTTGGCGATCGATGCCGCGGGCTTGGGCGCAAACGTGCTCGCCGCGCTGGCCGATCATCACGAAACCGCCGCTGCGCTGTGCCAGGACTACGGCATCCCCGACAGCCATCGCTTGATCAGCGCCTTCCGCATCGGGCGGCGCGATGGCCCGCCATTCCCCCGCGCGCGCTTGCCGCTGGACGAAGTTCTCGTCAGCTAGAGCAGCTTGAGAAACTCGATCAGCGCCTGCCGCTCTGCTGCCGACAACGCGCTGCCATATTCGTGCCCGCCATTGCCCAATCCCGGCTGGCGCGTATCGACCCATTGCGGGGTCGCAAAGGGCCGATAGTCCGCCGGATAGCGCCCATCCGCCGTCAACCGCAGCCCCATGTTGCCCCAATCGAGCGCATGGCCGCCGACCATGAAGCGCGCGGGGCGCAGCTTTGGATCGAGCAGTGCGGCGAGGCTCGGCACCGAACCATTGTGCAGATAAGGTGCCGAGGCCCACACCCCGGCGAGCGGCGGGGCAGCGTAACCTTCGCCCGCTTTCACCCGGATCGCGTCGCCATAACTGGAAGCGCGGATCGCCTCGGCCAGCGCTGGCGTCAGCACCGCGCCGCGCAGACCATCCGTGCCGACATCGCCGATCCAGTCGGGATAATCGGCCAGTTCGGGCGCGCCGTCGTTCCAGTCGAATGCACCGTGGCACGATGCACAGCCCTGCGCAAACAGCGCCGCGCCGCGCAACACGGCGGTGCGGTCAACCGGGCCGGGAAAGGCCTGCGGGCGGTAATCGGCCAGCCATGCGAAAATCGTCTCAGCCGCGCCAATATGGCGCTGCGCTTCTTCGGGCTTCACCCCCATGCTCGGTACAGTGAAGAAGCTGGTGATCGCCGCGAGTTGCTTTGCGTTGGCTGTGCCCGATGGGGTGGCATAGGCACCATCGGCCAGCAACCGGCTGCGGCGATGGCGCAGGGCGAGATCGGGGATCGACACAAACCCGCGATCCTTCGCCCCGCCGCCAAGCAAGGGCGTGCCGGTCTGCAATTTCAGGGCGGCGACGCCATTGGTCGCCCCCGGCAGGCCGTTGGGGAAGGGCAGCGCCCGCTCCGTCCCGGCCAGCGCCTCCAGCCGCGATTGCGCCAGCGGCAGCACGATCCAGCGCAAGCTCGCGCGTTCCTGCCAGCCCATGCCAGGAAACAGCCGTTCGGTCATGGCGAGCAGCGCTGGATCATCCGTGTGCTGTTTCAGCGCGACAAAGATCGCCTGCGTGTAGCTCTCCAGATCAAGCGAGGTATTCGCCATGCCCGGCACCGCGCGGGCCGGATCGGGAGTGCCATCGGCGCGGTAGGCCACCCCGGCATGGCAGGTCGCGCAGCCGAGATTGGCGACCTCAACCCGCGCCCCGCCGACCGGAGCGATAAAGCCGTGGGTCATGCCCAGCGGCTTGGCGGTGAAGGCGGATGATATCCCCGGCGGCATGCCATCAAGCTGTGCCGGATAAAGGAACCCGAAGCGCTCCATCACCCGGCGCAAGGTTGCCAGATCGGCCAGAGCCGCCGGATCGCGCCGCCGTTCCTCCATCACCAGCGCAGCGGCAACCAGCTTCCAGGGAATCGCATTGCTTTCGAGCGCGGTCAGCGAAATTCCGCCGAAACCGGCCCCGACAAAGGCGGCTGCGCCCCTGGACGATGGATCGGCATCATCCCCCAGCACCGGCTGCGCCAGCGAAGGTGCGTCATGGCGCATGCCAATTAGGGCAAAACCGGCCAGCCCCAGCACAATCGCCAGCGTGCCTGCCGCTGCGATCCGCCATGTGCGCTTGCGCCTTGTCATCGCCGAATGTGTGGGCCGCGGGACAGGGATAATCAAGCCTTGCCCTAGGCAGCCTCGGCTAACAGGCGCTGGCTCACCAATGCTGCCAGATCATCAGCGGGCAAAGGCCGACCGATGAAATAGCCCTGTGCGTAATCGCAGTTGATCGATTGGAGAAAGGCGAGGCATGCAGCATCCTCAATCCCCTCGGCCACCACGGTGATGCCGAGTTCGTGCGCCAGTTGCACCGTCGATCGCACCAGCATCGCATCGCCGCGATCAATATGGGCATGCTGCACGAAGCTGCGGTCAATCTTCAGTTCGGTTATCGGCAACAGCTTCAGGTAATTGAGCGTCGATTGCCCGGTGCCGTAATCATCAATC
>JAKFWB010000227.1 GCA_021732945.1 Porphyrobacter sp. | reverse complement strand
TATGAATACCTTCCGTGACAAAGAACGGGCCAATCCGGGGCGTGTTGGGCAGCGTGCCAGAGGTTTCGCGAATCATCGCCTCAGACACTGGCAGGGGCGCAAGACAGGGGCAAGGCAGGCCTGAGCGGGGCGAGGCAGTGTCTAGGGGAATCTGCGCAGGGTCTGCACAAGCCAGCCCAAACCGCTGATGGTTAATATCCTGTTGTCCAACCCAACCCTCTCGCAAAGCGCTTCGCATATGGCCCGAATCCTGATTGCCGATGATGATGAACTGATCGCCGAAATCGCCAGCGAAGTGCTGATCGATGCGGGCCATGCTTGCGGCTGGGTGACCAGCGCTGATGCCGCATGGACCTGTGTGCGGCACAAGCGGCCTGATGTGCTGTTACTGGATCAGGACATGCCGGGCGAAAGCGGCCTGACCTTGCTGCGTCGCCTGCGCCAATCATCGCAGCTGTATGATCTGCCCGTGATCATGTTCACCGCCATGACTGGCCCCGCTGATGAAGCGCAGGCGATCTATGCCGGGGCGCAGGACTTTATTTCCAAGCCGTTTGATCCGGTCGATCTGATCGCCCGCGTCAATCGGCTAATCGCGCTGCGGGGGGATCGCCCGCGACATGTTGATATTGCCGCCACGCTGTTTGCTGAACCGGCCTCGGCTGAGCCTGCTGTGCGCAGAGTAATTTAAGCCCGAGGCCGCTGCTGGCTGAGCAACCCGCGCCCGATGACCTGCGCCTGAATCTCAGCTGCGCCTTCGAAGATGTTGAGAATCCGGGCATCGCACAGCACCCGGCTGATCGGGTATTCGAGCGCATAGCCATTGCCGCCGTGGATCTGTACCGCATTATCCGCCGCACTCCATGCGACGCGGGCGGCGAGCAGCTTTGCCATCCCCGCCTCAATATCGCAGCGCGCGCCGCGATCCTTGGCGCGGGCGGCGAAGTAAGTCAGTTCGCGCGCCATAACGATTTCCACCGCCATCAGCGCGAGCTTGTCGGCAACGCGCGGGAAATGGGTGAGCGCCTGCCCGAACTGTTTCCTGCACAGCGCATAGTCCATCGCCAGATCAAACGCATTCCACGCCACACCAATGGCGCGCGCGGCGGTCTGGATGCGCGCGCCTTCGAAGGTGTGCATCAGCTGCTTGAAGCCCTGCCCCTCTTCCCCGCCGAGCAAGCCATCAGCTGCCACCGCAAAGCCATCCAGACCCAGCGCATATTCCTTCATCCCGCGATAACCAAGCACTGCGATCTCGCTGCCATCGATCCCGGCATCGGGGAACGGCGCGGCGTCGGAGCCGCGCGTCTTTTCAGCTAGCAGCATCGAAAGGCCGCCATAGCCTGACACCGCCGGATCGGTGCGCACCAGCATCGTCATCAGATCGGCGCGCGCGGCATGGGTGATCCAGGTCTTGGCCCCGGTCACCCGCCAGCTGCCATCCGCCTGCCGCTCTGCCCGCGTGCGCACGGCGGCAAGATCGCTGCCGGTATCGGGTTCGGTGAACACGGCGGTGGGCAGGTAAGACCCGTCTGCGATCCGCGGCAAGAAGCGCGCTTTCTGTTCGGGCGTGCCGTTATGCGTGATCAGCTCGCCCGCAATTTCGGACCGCGTGCCGAGCGACCCTGCACAGATCCAACCGCGCGAAAGCTCTTCCGACACCAGCGCCATCGCCAGCTTGCCAAGGCCAAGGCCGCCATGCTCTTCCGGGATGCACACCCCGAACACGCCGAGCACGGCCATTTCGGCAATCACGGCGTCGGGGATCAGCGCGTCATCGAGGTGCCATTGGTGCGCAAAGGGCGTGATTTGCTGCGCGGTAAAGGTGCGGAATTGCTGGCGGATCAGATCAAGCGTGTCGTCACCCAGCGCCTCATCCGGGCGCACCCCATCTGCCAGCAGCGCGGCCAACGCGGCGCGGGTTTCGGAGGTGTTGCCATCGGCCAGCAAGCGTGCGACGTCCGGCAGCGAGGCAAAGGCGCGCGCGGCTGCTTGGGTACCAAAGGCCGCCGGGCGCACCACCTCGCTCGCGCTCATCGGCAGTCCGCTGGCGATCTGCGCCAGATATTCGCCAAAGCCGATGCGCAGGATCAATTCCTCGCAAACGTCAAACGCCCCCGCCCCTTCGGCCCGCGTGGCCCAATCGAGCGTCGCTTCCAAGGCGACGATGCTGGCTGCGATCCAGGCAAACCCATGCACCTGATGCTGTGCCCGCTCGATCAGCGCGGCATCCGCCACGCCCTCCGGAGCCACCGCCTGCGCCACTGCATTGCGCACCGCTTCCGCATAATCCCGTGCGGCCCCAAGGCTGGCGCGCGCTGCTTCGATCCATTCACTCATGCACCTGTGCTAGCAGAGCGCAACAGTCGGTGCGAACCCGCAAATAGGCAAGCGCCGTAAGATTGTTGCTTGCAGGTGACACCTTTCGGACAAAGGCGTGCGTCGGAACGATCGATGCCTTGTGCCACCAAGTCGACAATGCGTAATATTGCCACCAAGGATATTGGTTTGGGTGACGGGCCGATTTTCAACGAGACCGCATCGCACAGGGCGCAAAGCCCGGCGTGACGTTCTCGCGCAGGATGAACCGTTAAGGTATGCGCATGCCGGCGGAACCCCGTCCCCGATGCGCCATCCTTGACGATCAAAGCAGCGTAGTGCGGCGCCTCTCGGCGATCGTCTGCCTGCCCAAAGTTTGACCTGAGCGAGGACGAAACATGCGCTTTTCAAAATACTCCCACTCTTCATCATCGCTGCCCACACTGGCCGCAGCGCTGCTCGTTTCCGCACTCGCTCC
>JAKFWB010000379.1 GCA_021732945.1 Porphyrobacter sp. | reverse complement strand
GCAGGCGGTGGATGCGCTGCGGCATGGCTGGCCGCTGGCGTTTGATGGCGGGCCGACGCTGCTGCCGGTCGAGACGGCCATTGCCAGCGGCGCGAGAGCAGGCCGGATGCTGATCTCCGCCGCCCGAGCGACCACACTGAAGCTCGCCAATCAGCGCGAGGCTGCCGTGCCGCATGCCCCGGTGCTGATCGCGGGGGGCGAGGCGTTCACATTGCGTGACGCTTTGCCGATTGCCGATCCGGCGCTCGATCTCGGCAATCCGTTGAAAGGCCCGTTCAAGGCGGTCACGCTGGATTGGGAAGAACCTGCTCGCGCCGCGCTGGAACTCGCGCGGATTGCCGGGATTCTGCCTGCCTTTCTGGTCGATCCGGTTGATGCGGGCGAGGCGGTGCCGGTCGCGGTCTGTGATCTCGCCGCCTATTCGCAAGCAGGCGCGCTCAAGATCATCACCCGCGCCCGCCTGCCCGTCTCGGCTTGCGAGGACGCCGAGATCGTCGCCTTCCGCTCCTCCGCCGATCTGCGCGAGCACGTGGCGCTGATCATCGGCAAGCAGTAGGGCGACCGCCAGCCGATGGTGCGGCTCCATTCCGAATGCCTCACCGGCGACATCCTCGGCAGCCTCAAATGCGATTGCGGCCCGCAATTGGACGCCGCACTCCACGCGATGGCGCATGAGGCGCGGGACAATGGCGGATGGGGCGTGCTGCTCTACATGCGGCAGGAAGGGCGCGGGATCGGGCTCATCAACAAGCTGCGCGCCTATCGCTTGCAGGATCAGGGATTCGACACGGTCGAGGCCAACCAGCGCCTCGGCCTGCCCGATGAAGCGCGCGATTTTCCGGTGGCGGCGCGGATGCTCGAACTCCTCGGCGCGCGCCGTATCCGTCTGCTGACCAACAACCCGGCCAAAGTCGGGGCGCTGACAGCGGCGGGGATCACGGTGAGCGAGCGCGTGCCGCATCAACTCCCCGAAAACCCCCACAACGCCCGTTATCTGACGACCAAGCGTGACCGATCAGGGCATTTGCTGATTTAACGCTGCCCCTAACGCTGCTCGTAAGGCTTAAGCCCTGCCGCCAGTTTGTTGCCCTTCATCACGATCCGCGATCCGGTCCAGTCGGCGAGGAACACGGTTTGGCGTTGCAGGCCGGGGACGAAGCGGGCTTCATTGTTCGCCACTGCCAGCCCGTCTGACGGATGGAGCAGGTCTTCCGCGCCCAAGGCGATGAAGGCCGAGTAATTTTCCTTGTCGCGCCCTTGCACGAACCAGTTGTCGGCAATCCGCCCGGTGCTGCCCGCAGGCAGGTCGATCATGTAGTTGGTCGCCTTGCCATTCGCGTCGTCGAAGCTGTTGTTCTCGATCACCACCTCGGCGCTGCGGGTCTTGACGTAGTGCCCGCCCATCCCGCGCTCGAACCGGCTTTCGCGCACGGTGAGCGAGCCGTAGTTGCCGACATAGAGCGAATGCGCGCAGCCCGCTGAATGCTCGCAGGTTCCCAGCCCGGTGAAGGTTGAGCGGGTGATGTAGATGCGGCTACCCGGATCATCGGCGGTCAGGATGCCCTGCTGGCTGTTCTCGAACCGGGCATAGGCAACGTTGAGCGCGCCTTTCTCCAGCCGGATGCCTGCGCCATTGCCATCGGCCACCGCCAGATTGCTGAAGGTGATGCCGCGCACCTCTGCGCCGGTACCGCGCAGCACGAAGGCGGCCTTGCCCTCGCAGGATCGGCCCGCGAAGGTGACCTTGCCCGGCTCGGCCGCTTCGTAGATGATCACGCCCTCGTGCTGCACCGCGCATTGGCGGTAGAGGCCCGGCGCGATGCGGATCGTGGCGCGGGTGTTGCCGACCGCGTTCACCGCATCCTGCAAGGTCGCATAAGTCTGCCCGCTCTCAGCCACGGTGAAAGCACCGGGAACGGGCTGGGCATTGGCCGCAGCAACCGGCAATACCAGCACGGCGAGCATTGCAAGAACGTGGGGGCGAGGAGACAGAAAAGGCTGGATCATGAGCGGGATTATATCATGCGCTGTGGCTGCTGCCAGCGGCTGATCAGGCACTGTGCCCATTTGGCACTTGGCGTTCGCGGCTTTGCTTGGCTACACCCGCTCCCACACCGATATCGGGCCTGTTTGAGGAGAGACTGACACCATGATCAAGACCGCCCCCCTGTTCGCCCTTGCCACTGCCGCGCTGCTGCTGTCGGCCTGCGGCAGCGCCGATGACGCCTCGACCGAAGCCAGCGCCGATACAGTCGAAATGCCCGCAGACGAAGCGCTCGCCCCGGTGACGCAGGAGCCCGTGGCTGATCCCGCAGCCACCGCCACCGATGCGCCAGCGACCGAAGCCGAGACTGAGGCCACCGCAGAAGAAGCCGCCGATGCCGCTGCAAATGTCGCGTCCGAGGCCGCTGCGGCTGCTGAAGCGGTTGACGAGTAGGACACATCTGCGATGCGTCTGTTGCTCGCCGCTAGCCTTGCACTGACCCTTGCTGCTTGCGGCAGCGAGGGTGCAAGCGCGCCCGGCGGGGTCAGCGAAGGCGAAGCTCAGGCCTTGGAAGAGGCCGCCTCGATGCTCGATGAGCGTCGCCTGCCGCCCGAAGCGCTCCCACCCGAGGCTCAGCCTGCCGATTTGACAGGCGACAAGGCCGCACCACCAGCTGAATAGCTCCGCGCCATGCGGCTCTGATTCTGCGCCGCTTGCGATTGTGCCAGCGTTGCTTCCGCTCAAGGACGATGAATGCCATGAATGCCCCCGCCACCCTCGCCGCGCCCGCAAATCCCGGCCCCGTGAATCCAGG
>JAKFWB010000381.1 GCA_021732945.1 Porphyrobacter sp. | reverse complement strand
GCGGCGCGGCGGCGAGCATGGCGCTGAAGCCCCCCGATGCGTCGACCATCAGGGCGAACAGGATCAGGATGGCGACGATGATGATCGCCCCCTGCACGATGTCGGTGATGACATCCCCCTTGAGCCCGCCGAACAGGGTGTAGGTCATCACCAGCAGCGTCGCGCCGATCAGGGCGGTGGTGAAGTCGAGCCCCGATGCGCTGACGATGATGGTGGCAAAGGCGAACAGCTGCGCGGCAGACCAGGTGGTGGCGGAGAGCGCGATGACGATGGCGGCCAGTGCCTCGGTCCGCGCGCCGAACCGGTCGCGCAGGAAGTCGGCGATGGTGATATGGCCGCCGCTGCGCAACCGGTAGGCAAAGAACAGCGCGATGGCGAGGATGCCGATGGCATAGGCAAACGGCTCCGCCCGCGCGCCTGCAAGCCCATCGCGCGCGACGTCGCCCGAGGTGGCGATCAGGCTTTCGGACGCAAACCAGGTCGCAAACAAGCTCATGCCGACCGCGAATGGCCCAAGACTGCGCCCGGCGACGAGGTAATCCGAATCGGACTTCGCCCCGCGCCCGGCCCACACCGCAAGCGCGATTTGGGCCGCGACATACAGCAGGATCAGCGTGATGGTGATGGCCAGAGTCCCCCACAAGCGCGAGGCCAGAGCAGCCCGACGCGGTCAAATGCGGGGAGAGGTACTAACCGCGCAGTGGCGGTGCGCAAGGGGGCGGGCGATCAGCCCTCGACCAGCGCCAGTTCGACAGTCGCATGGCCTGCGGCCATCAAGCCGAGTTGCTCGGCTGCGGCGCGGCTGACGTCGATCATGCGGTCGCGGGTGAAGGGGCCGCGATCATTGATCCGCACCACGACGCTCGCCCCGCTCGACGGGTTGGTCACCCGCACGTGGGTGCCGAAGGGGAGGGTGCGGTGCGCGGCGGTCATCTCGCGGTTGTTGAAGGTCTCGCCGCTCGCGGTGCGGCGGCCGTGGAACTTGGCGGCGTAATAAGACGCGCTACCGCGGCCGAGCAGGGTTTCTTGCGGGGCTGATGGAGCATCGACGGGCGCTGCGGCAGGGCTTTCCGGCGCGGTCACCTCGACCGATGGCTCAAGCGGCACAAGCTCAATCACCGCAGAGCTGGTGGCGACATCGAGCGCACCGGGCCCGGTGTCGGTCACCGCCGCTGATGAGGCACCGAGCGGCGCCAGTCCAAGAAACACGGCGACTACCGCCGATTGCAGGGTGCTGGCACGCCGGCCTGAAATGCGATTTCCCGTCCGCATGCCGGGGCCGATAAATCGGGGGGACGAGCAAAGGCAAACGGGCGGGGTGGTTCAACGCTGTCAGCCAACAACAGGGGCATGACTTGAGCTGGAAATACGATGAAGCGTTGGCAGGCGTTGCTTTGGAAGGGTGCATTGGGCCGGGATCTGGCCTGCCCGACTCGCGTATGCGGAGCCCGGCGCGTGTCAAAGGCGTAATGCAAATGGGGCCGGCATTGCTGCCGACCCCACTCTCACCGGCGTGTGGATGCTCCGACTTCTGCCTGATCTCCGGCGAACCTTCGACCCGTGCTTTCGTCAGCGCATGCTTGGCGCCCGATGTCTGGCCCCTGTGCGTCTGCACCTTGCGGTGCTTCGCTCAGGGATTCGTCACCGGCGCTCGCGCCGGCATCCGGCTTTCGCTTCTGCCCTGCTGCGTTCCACTGTGCCCGAAGGCCCTGTTTTCCGCCGCCATGCGCAGTCGCCTGGCCGAGACCGATTTCCTTTGCCGATCACAAGAGCTGCGGACTGGGGGCTTTCGCCGTTTCCGCTGCACTTCTGTCCGGCCAGGGGTTTGGCCCGTCCGGCTCCATCGCGTCGCACCCTTCTCAAACGATCCAGCTTGCCTTTGGCCGAAGCCTCTTGCATGCCGTCTCTCGATGGGCGCGGGGACTGATGTCACCGCCATCCTTGGCACTTAAATCACTTGAACTTCAAGGCCTTGCGGCTTTCCGTTCCCGTTGATTTGCGTCCCGAAGACAAGCTGAAACTGCGCTTGAATCGGCGATCTGACAACATCCTGATGGCCTAGTTTTCCACTTCGGGCGTTTTCGCCTGTGGACGCGAGTGGATAAGTCAACAACTCGTCGCAATTGCCACGAAATGGGTGCGAGAGCGGCCACAAAACCGGCTTCAAGCTGCCACCTTATCGGCGACAAGGCCCACCAGCCAGTGCCGCGACTCGCTCGTCCCCACCGGGCTGCGCGCAATCAGGCGTCGCGGTTGCGGCGTGACAGCAGGCGCAAGCGCAGACCATTGAGCTTGATGAAGCCCTCGGCATCCTTCTGATCGTAAGCGCCTGCGTCATCCTCAAACGTCACATGCGCTTCGGAATAGAGCGAGTGGGGGGACTTTCGGCCGACGACACTGGCCAACCCCTTGTAGAGCTTCAGCCGCACAGTGCCAGTCACCTTGTCCTGAGAATGATCGATTGCCGCTTGCAACATCTCGCGCTCGGGGCTGAACCAGAAGCCGTTGTAGATCAGCTCGGCATAGCGCGGCATCAGCTCGTCTTTCAGGTGCGCTGCGCCGCGATCCAGCGTGATCTGCTCGATCCCGCGATGCGCGCGGGCGTAAATCTCGCCGCCGGGGGTTTCGTACATCCCGCGCGATTTCATGCCGACAAAGCGGTTTTCGACCAGATCGAGCCGGCCGATCCCGTGCTTGCGGCCAAGTTCGTTCAGCGCGGTCAGCAGGGTTGCAGGCGACATCGCCTCGCCATTGAGCGCCACGCCATCGCCGCGCTCAAAATCCACGGTGATGTATTC
>JAKFWB010000476.1 GCA_021732945.1 Porphyrobacter sp. | reverse complement strand
CACCCGCACAGCGCAGGCGGTGTGCCCCGATGCAATGAGCGCGATGTTCGATCTGATCGCCGATGCCGCGAGCCCCATCGCGATCATTGGCGGTGCCGGATGGAACACCAAGGCGCGCGAATATTTCCAGCAATTTGCCGAACTGCTCGGCCTGCCAGTCGCCACGGCGTTTCGCCGTCAGGATGCGATTGCGCCCGATAGCCCAGTCTATGCCGGAAACC
Source organism: Porphyrobacter sp. (assembly GCA_021732945.1). Taxonomy (GTDB): domain Bacteria; phylum Pseudomonadota; class Alphaproteobacteria; order Sphingomonadales; family Sphingomonadaceae; genus Erythrobacter. Next base: position 2,580 of record JAKFWB010000476.1, on the reverse strand, counting down.
TTGGCTATGGCCCCAATCCCAAGCTGCTGGAGCGGGTCCGCAACGCTGATCTGATCATCGCCATCGGCGCGCGGCTGGGGGAGGCAACCACCGATGGCTATACCGTGCCGACATTGGATCACCCGGGGCAGTTGCTGGTCCACATCCATCCCGATCCCGAAGAACTGGGCCGGGTTTACCGCACGGATCTGGCGCTGTGCTGCGGGGTTGATGAATTCGCCGAATGTGCCGCGCTGTGGGAGGATGCGGGTGTGATCCCCTTCGATGCAGGCGGGGAGGCCCACCGCGAATGGCTCGCTTGGGCCACCCCAGCCCCTTCAGATGCGGCGATGGATCTGGCCGCCTGTGTGCAGGCCATGCGCGCGGCGCTGCCCGCCGATACGATCATCTGCAACGGCGCAGGCAACTTCGCCGGGTGGTGGCACCGCTACTGGCGCTATGCCGCCTATCCCGGACAGCTGGCCCCGACCTGCGGGGCGATGGGTTACGGCGTGCCTGCGGCGGTCGCGGCGGCGCTGCGCTTTCCCGAACGCATGGTGGTCGCCGTGGCAGGCGACGGCGATTTCCTGATGAACGGACAGGAACTCGCAACGGCGGCGCAATATGGCGCAAACCTGATCGTGGCGGTGATCGACAACGGCGCTTACGGCACGATCCGGATGCATCAGGAACGCGAATATCCCGGCCGCGTTTCCGCCACCACGCTCGCCAATCCCGATTTCGCGGCGCTGGGTGCAGCTTACGGCGCGTGGAGCACGCGGGCGGAAACCACGACGCAGTTCATCGCTGCGGTGGAGGAAGCGAAGGGCCGCAGCGGTATCCGCCTGATCCACGCGCTGACCGATCTCGAACGGATTGCCGCGAGCGGGGCGACGATCAGCGGGCTGCGGGCAAAGGCAAAAGACTAGAGTCTGTTTCAGTAGAGTGGAAACGCCTGCATCGCGTCAGGAAGCCCGCTGGACAGGAGTGGCGCGCAGCTGGGGCTTGGTTGCCCCTGCAAGGGCCGCGACGCAGCCAGCGGGCTTCCTGACGCGACCCCTGCGGGGCGGGCCGCTTTTGGCCCACCACCGCGTCGCTCGTCGGTCACTATGCTTCAGCATGGCTCCCTCCTCGCTCCTCGTGCTGAGCCAAAATCGGCTCCGTGCAGGTGCTTCCACTCTACTGAAACAGACTCTAACCCTCAGCCATTTCGCAGATCACCTGCCATTCGGAAGGCGTCACCGCGCACACCGAAAGGCGCGAAAGGCGGATCAGTTGCATTTCTGCCAGACGCGGCTCAGCCTTGATCGCGGCAAGCGTGACAGGCTTGGCGAGCTTTGCTTTCGGCTTCACCTTTACCGCCGCCCACTTGCCCGTCTCGTCGGTCGGATCGGTGATGCCCGACACGCTGATGGTGCAGATCCCGACAATCTCCAGCCCCTCGCGCGAGTGGTAGAAGAACGCCTCGTCCCCCACGGCCATCGCCTGCAAGTTATTGCGCGCGAGGTAATTGCGCACCCCATCCCATGTGCCCTCGCCCTCTGCGACGAGATGATCCCAACCATATTTGAAGGGTTCGGACTTCATCAACCAATATGCCATGCGGCAGCGCACTCCCAGAGTGATTTCGAGTGAAATGGAACATTTCACGGCTCGGAAATCACGGTGAAACAGAAACCTGATCCTCGCTTTTGCGTCAATCAAAAGCGCGGACTAGTGACCACGGCGATGGGCGATAGCCCGCCGGGCGCCATCACGCAAAGCCCTGATGAGCATGAATACCGAGGATTAACCCGATCTTCAGTGTGATCTGCGATTTGTGACGCAAGGGTGCGATCAGCGAAGCTCGATTGGCGCCATACGAATGGGGCAGACGGTTTTGACAGATCTTGCACATGATAACCCCCTGAACGCGGCTGAGCGCGATTTTATCGCGCTGGGCTTTGCCACAGCTGCGATCATTCTGCTGGTCGGCACTGGCGGATCAGTGCTGCCCAAAGCCATCGGTGTGTTTATGGGTAACGGCGCGCGGCCTGACAATATCATGGTCAGCGCCATGCTGCTCAACATCGCCCTGGTGATTTTCGGTTGGCGCCGGTACCGCGAGTTGACCGTCGAAATCGCCGAGCGCCGCCGGGCCGAAGCGCGCGCGCAATTGCTGGCCGATACGGATCCCCTGACGGGCTGCCTCAACCGGCGCAGCATGCAGGAGGCGACCGAAGCCTTGAGGGCGCGCGCGAAAGATCGCGGCGAGGCTATCGCCTACTGCATGATTGATCTCGACAATTTTAAGCATATCAATGACATGCACGGTCACACTGCGGGTGACGGGGTGCTGGTGATGTTGTGCCAACGGGTGCGCGCGCAGCTGCCCGGCGGGGCCCAACTGGCGCGCCTTGGCGGCGATGAATTCGCCTTTGTGATGGCCTATCCGCCCACCCAGCGTGAACGGGTCGATGATGTGGTGATACGCCTGTATGAACAGCTGTCGCTGCCCTTTGCGCTGCCTGAACTGACAATTGAATCGACCGCTTCGATCGGTCTGTCCTCCGACCACGAACACGATGGCAGCACGGGTGCGGCGGGCGATTCCAGCACCTT
>JAKFWB010000054.1 GCA_021732945.1 Porphyrobacter sp. | reverse complement strand
TGATCGAGAGCGGATCGATCCCGGCGAAGGGCTCATCCAGCAGCATGATCGACGGCTTGGCCGCCAGCGCGCGGGCGATTTCGCAGCGTCGCCGCTCCCCGCCCGATAGCGCCATCGCGGGTGATTGGCGCAGCCGGGTGAGGCCGAATTCATCGAGCAACCGCTCTAGCTCGCCCGCGCGGGTGGCCTTGTCGGGCTCCACCAGTTCAAGCACGCAGTTGATGTTCTGCTCCACCGTCATCCCGCGAAAGATGCTGGTTTCCTGCGGCAGATAGCCCAGGCCCAGGATCGCGCGGCGATACATCGGCAGCTTGGTCACATCCTCGCCGTCCATCAGGATGCGGCCCGAATCCGGCTTCACCAGACCCATGATCGAATAGAAGCAGGTGGTCTTGCCCGCGCCATTGGGGCCGAGCAGCCCGAACACCTCGCCCTTGGCCACTTCGAACGAGATGTCAGTCAGCACCGCGCGCTTGTCATAGCTTTTGGCGATCGAAATCACCTCAAGCCCGCTGCCGAGTGGCATGGTGGGGGCGGCGTCGAGGGCCGGATCGGCAAGGGTGGCGGCGTTCATTGCGCCATGTCTTTAGCAGCCATGAAGCGGCTGGAAAGAGGCGAGCGGGGTTTGGCAGGATTTTTGCTGGGAAAGCTCAGCGCAGTCCGCCGTCTGGCAAAGCCCGTGCGATTCCCGGACCTTGCGCAGGATCATGTGCGTAAAACGCAACAAAATGGCGAAATTCTGCGCCTTCTTGCAACTCTGTAAAAGCTTTGCGATAGTGTGACGGCAAAACACACGCTGGCTGGGGAGCTATGGGGATGGCAAAAGCACACGAACAAGCTGCACTGCGAACCCGCGACTGGCGCAAGGCCATGAGCGACCATGTGGCTTACGGCCTGCTGGTTTACACTGCCTTGCAGATTTTCGTGACGGTGAAGGCCTTGGTGGCCGGATCATCGGGCCTGCTGCCCTATCTGGCTTTGATTGTTCTGGTCGCCGGAATTATTCCGGTGTGCCGCTGGTTTGAAAAGCGCTGGGCCGTGCTTAACGATGCCGAGGCCGCCAATCCTGCCTATGCAGGCGCATTTCGCCGCGATGTGATTGCGCTATGGGCGCTGGCGATCGGCCTGCCTTTCGGCCTCACCGTGATCTTCAAGGCGCTGCTGAGTGTTTTTTAGAACGCCATTCTGAGCAGTTAGCAAACATCCGTTCGCCCTGAGCTTGTCGAAGGGCTGCACTACACCTTCTGCATTTTGCACGATTTCCAGAAAGAAAAGCGGTCCTTCGACAAGCTCAGGACGAACGGAAAGAGCGGATCGCAAGCGATAGCAGCGCGGTCAAATCACCCGCTGCATCAACGCTTACTTGCCCGCCTGATATCTTTCGATCGCCTCGATCGTGATCTGACGCGCTTCGGCCGCATCGCCCCACTTGCCCACGCGCACCCACTTTTCGGCTTCCAGATCCTTGTAGTGGGTAAAGAAGTGCTCGATCTGCTGGAAGATGATCGACGGCAGATCGCTCGTCTCGATCACGTCGGCGTAATAGGGGAACGTCTCGTTCACCGGCACGCAGATCAGCTTTTCATCGCCGCCCTGCTCGTCTTCGAGGTTGAGCACGCCAATCGGCCGCGCGCGCACCACACAGCCGGGGATGAAGGGCGAGCGCGAGATCACCAGCGCATCGAGCGGATCGCCATCGGGCGACAGCGTGTGCGGCACAAAGCCGTAATTCGCCGGATAGCGCATCGGCGTGTGAAGGATGCGATCCACGAACAGCGCGCCGCTCTCCTTGTCGAACTCATACTTCACCGGCTCGCCCCCGGTGGGCACTTCGATGATGACGTTGAGATCTTCGGGCGGGTTCACGCCGGTGGGGATCTTGTCGATGCGCATGGTTGGTCTCTTTTGTGGTTTGCGAGATGGAGAGGTAACGCGCGGGCCCTTAATGCGTGCCGCAGGATTGCGAAAGGGGCTGCGTGGCCTTAACTGCGCGCCCTATGAGCAAGAAAACGCCCCAGGCCATCAGAGGCACCCAGGACATCTTCGGCGCGGACGCCGAGGCTTTCGCCTTCGTGGTCGAGACCTTCGAGCGTGTGCGGCGGCTGTACCGGTTCAGCCGGGTGGAAATGCCGGTGTTCGAAAAGACCGAGGTGTTCGCGCGCTCGCTCGGCGAGACGACCGATGTGGTGTCGAAGGAGATGTATTCCTTCGACGACCGGGGCGGAGAATCCTTGACGCTCCGCCCCGAATTCACCGCCGGGATCGCGCGCGCGTTTCTGACGAACGGCTGGCAGCAATATGCGCCGCTGAAGGTCGCGATCCACGGCCCGCTGTTCCGCTACGAGCGCCCGCAGAAGGGCCGCTACCGCCAGTTCCACCAGATCGACGCCGAGGTTATCGGCGCGGGCGAGCCGCAGGCGGACGTGGAGCTGCTGGCGATGGCGGATCAGTTGCTGAAGGAGCTGGGCATCCATGATGTCACCCTGCACCTCAACACTTTGGGCGATGCGGCCAGCCGTGACGCATGGCGCGCGGCTTTGATCGACTATTTCCGCGCGGTGAAGGACCAGCTGTCCGAGGAATCGCAGGAGCGGCTGGAGAAGAACCCGCTGCGGATTCTGGATTCCAAGGATGCGCGGGATAAGCCGTTTCTCGCGGACGCGCCGAAGATCGACGCTTTCCTGTCCGAGGAAGCGAGCGCCTTCTTCGCCGCCGTCACCAGCGGGCTGGATGCGGCGGGGGTGAAGTGGGTGCGGGCGGAAAGCCTTGTCCGGGGCCTCGATTACTACCGCCACACCGCGTT
>JAKFWB010000554.1 GCA_021732945.1 Porphyrobacter sp. | reverse complement strand
TCCCCTCGATCATCGTGCCGATTTCGCCTGGATCGACTTCTATGGGCCAATGATCGGCCTGCTTTTCGTTGCTCATGCGCTCGTGGCGGCCGCGGATTCCGAACGACGCCTGATCGCCAGTGCGACTACTTATTTCGATATCACCTGGAAGCAGGCAGCTCAGTTGATGCTCGCCTGTGCATCAATCGCTGCTTTGTGGTCCTTGCTGCATTTGTGCGCAACGCTGTTGCAATCGGTCGACATCGGCACTTTGACCGGCATTATAGAAACAAATTACGTCTGGATACCTTTGACAGCCGTGATCGCCAGCCTCGCCTTCGATCTGGTCGATCGCCATGCGGCGCGAATACTGACGTTCTTGAAGCTACGGCTCCCCTGGATTTCCTGGCTGCTTCTCATCGCGCTGCCATGTGCGATGGCATATCCCATCGTCATAGCGGTCAACGAGCAGGCACTGCCCTGGAATGCAAGATACGGCGTCGCCGATCTATTGGCCTTGGCCGGCACACTGATCTTCCTGGTCAACGCCCGGAATCCCGATGACGACTGCCGGGCGAACAGGTCTCAAGTACTTCGTTGGGCAAGGTTTACGGCAGTATTCCTCGTCATGTGCCTGGTTGTCCTGGCGGCGATCAGGCTGGGAACGGCAATCATGCAACGGGGCTGGTATCCGCTGATCGTGATCCTCTTCGCCTGGTGGCTCGTCGTGGCATGCTACGCCGTTGGCTATATGGCAGTGGCGATTCGCTCGGGTATCCGCCTGCAGGAGTTGGCAGCCGCCAATGCCATTTCCGCCATGTTGCTGGTCGGACTCACCATCGCCTTGCTGTCACCCGTGGCAGACCCGGCACGCCTATCGGTCGCCAATCAGATCGACCGCCTCGACTCGGGACAAGTCGCGCCAGACGAGTTCGACTATCTCATGCTTGCACACCAGGGCGTCCGCTACGGCAGGCAAGCGCTCGAAATCCTCAGAGACCGGAAGGAAGGCGCAGATGCTGCCGCAATTTCTTCAAGGGCGGCAGCGGCTTTAAAGTCTGAGTGACAGCCCGTGTACGCTGCCTCGTTTAGCTACTTCTTGCTCCGAACTCGGGGAGGGGGTGGCTACGGTTGTGGGCAGCCCTCGAACGCTTAAAAACGACACGGGAGGGACCACAGGCTTCCGACATTGCAAGCGGCGCCGAGGCAGCATTGGACAACTAGGTCCGTCAGCACCAGGAACTAGCGCATCATCAATAACTACCTTCAATGTCAATTGGTTTGGTGCCTCCGATCACGACGCTGAACTCACGACCAGGCAAATAGGTACCGATAATAGTAGCGATTTCTGCTGCCCAGGTTCGGTGATTGCTCGGATAGAATCGATACCGATCGGGCTCGGCGCCAAGCTCTCCTTTGAATGAGTAGCGACCTTTATCGTCCAGTTCCAATGTGCCGCGTATGTTGAGTGTGATGTTGCCAACGACATAATGTGCCTCACCCGGAGCAGAGAACGGCATACGCCCTTCAATCTCGTATTTACCCGGCTGTTTCTGGTTAAGGATTTTCTTGATAGCGGGAAATTGCGCGGGCTCAACGGCCGAAGTGTCAATCTCTTTGAAGTCGTACTCAACAGTGTCGCCCGACCCAGCCATATAGTGGTCCAGTCCTGATTTTGGCCCCGTAATCTTCCTGGTTGGAGCAAGGCAGCGTGCCGCCTCATGCTCCGGACTCCCCGGAGCCGGCTCCACTTGCGCCCCAGTCCCTCCACTTCCCTCAACTGACTCTTGCAGCTGCGCGATTTGTGGATTGCCTTTCGCTTCAACCGGCTCGCCGCCGACGCGAACGATATTCGGATCGCCATTTGCGCGCGCCAGCACGTCACCGACGAGGCCGCGAATGTCCGCCATCGTCGGCGGCTTGCCTTCGACGGACTCGAAAGCGCCGAGCAGCCCGCCGAGCTGTTGCCGCGCGGTCCGGCTACCCGGGCCGTTGGGATCGACGTTGGCGTCGCGCAGTCCCTCTTCGAGGAACAGGCGGCTGAGACGGTGCCGCTCGAAAGCCGGATCGAGCTTGCCGTCGGCGAGGGTCTCCTGGAGTTTGGTCAGGCGGTCGTAGTCACTGTCGCCGAGCGACAGCCGGTGTTGCGTGAGGTCGAGGTCGGTGAAGCTTTCGGGGTCGCTCACCGCCTGATTATCGAGCCTGTCGTACAGGTCGCGATCGGTGACAACGCGGCCGCCATTCATGGCCGTCCGGTCGAGCGCCTCCGTCTGCTCCGGGCTCAACCCGTCGCGCAGTTCCGCCGGCATCGCCATCAGCGGCGCCGCGGGATGGGCGCCGAGCCAGTCGAGAGCGCCCGTGGCCGCGCGGCCCCGTGCCGCCTGCCAGGCCCGGTCGGCGCGCGCATGCTCGATCTCCGCCATCCGCGTCACCTGCGCCCGCACCTCGGGCGAGGTGTCTGCGGGCGTCACCTCGGCGGCACGCGCCTGGTAGTCGTCGAGATCAGGACGGCGTGTCGGATTGTCCGGCGTGACGGCGAGGCCGCCGACGATCTCCGTCACACGCCGCGCCTCGCGCGCCCGTTCCATCTTGCGCTCGACCGCGGCCTGCCGCTCCGGCTGGATCACGTCGCGCGCGTCGGCGTAGAGCGTCGCAGCGCGCTCGGGATCCTTGCCGATCGCGGCCTCGACCGCGCCGGCATCGAGATCGCTGAGACCGGTGCGCACCGCCGCGTCGGTCCGGCCCGCGTCCCAGCCCTTGCGTTCGCCCTGGTAGCGCAGCTCGTCCACCGCCGTGCGGCCCAGCAGGCGCAGATGTGTCGGATCC
>JAKFWB010000552.1 GCA_021732945.1 Porphyrobacter sp. | reverse complement strand
TGCGATCCCCATCCGGCCCTCAACCAGCGCGCCGTGCAGCGGGAGAGCGCTGACGGGCGCCGCTTGGCTCAGTGCAGCCGCCACAAGTCCTTGTGCTGGCGGGTGGGTCGCTGGCCCTGCGCGGTCAGGCTGGTGCGCGGCAGTTGGGCGGCGATCCGCTCGGGCAACAAGGCCAGCAGCCCGGTGCGCAGACGCACCCACGCTGTGCTGAAGAAAATCAGCGATGTTCCCGCCAGCATCAGCCCGGCAATCGCCGACATTGCGCCGTTGCCAAAGCCTTCAAAAATCCCGACCGTCGGCAGCAGGCACCCCACCAGCAACGAACGCCGGTCAAGCAACAGAGATATCAGCGCCGCGCCTAACACCATCGCCAGCACCCACGGGAACTGATCGAGCGACAACCCGGTCAGGATCAGCTCGCCATCGGCCATGGTCGTTCCGGTGAGCAGGGAAAACAGCGCGCGGCTCATCAACACGCCCGCCAGGCAATGCAGCCAGAATGCAATCTGCGACCGTTCGGTCTCGCGCCGGATGTCGGTCAGGTCCCACCAAACACCCGCGATCATCGTTCCGGTTGCGATTACCAGCGCTACAGCGGCGCCCATGATCCCGCGTAGGTCAAACCCGGCCAAGGTATCAACCATCGAAAGCGCCACGAAGGCATAACCTGCGGTGATCAGCGCAAGGGTCGGCGGGAAGCGGAAGCGCCGCCAGTGGATCCGCATCACCGCAATGTGGATCGCAACCGCGCCGCCAAGCACCGGGGCTTCGAATTGCAGGGCATGGGCAAAGGTTCCGATCATCGCAATCAGCGCCAGCATCGCGGCGAAAATGCTGAACCCGGCAAAGGCCGTCGTCAGCACCAGCGCCATGGCCGGGGACGCCCGCAGATTGATGCGCTGCGTCAGGCGGAAAATGCCGAAGGCCGCTCCGCCGCACATGATCATGCCGATGAAGGATTGGTCTGCGCCGTACCCGTCGATAATAGTCGACACGAAAATCGCCACGGCGATCAACACCATCGCCATGCCAATCGCGATCACCAGATCGGCATAACCGCCAAACAGCTGGAATTTTTCCGACGTCGCGCCGGTCATCCCGTCGCGCTGCGCCTGGAAGTTGCGCAGCGCAATCGCCTGATCTTCGCCGATGAGACCAGCGGCGGCGGCGGCGTCAAGATCGATTTCGGTCCGCATCGTAGGATAATAGCACCCGATGGGGTTAACGAATACTGATCACGCCGCGGCCTGATCGCCGTTTTGCGCCGCCCGAGCATACAGCGTGGATTAACCGCGCGTAGCCTCTTGTGACGGGCGCGCAAATCGCTACTTTGGAGCGCGATATGAAGGAATTCTTCCAACACGCCGCCACCACCGACGGGGTCACCGTCCGCGTCGCTGTGAACTACCTGCCCGAACAGTCTCATCCTGAGGCGGGCAAGTGGTTCTGGGTGTACCATATCCGCATCGAGAACGCCTCGCACGAGCCGCTGCGCCTGCGCACCCGGCACTGGCGCATCACGGACGGGCGCGGGATGGTGAACCATGTCGATGGCGAAGGCGTGGTGGGCGAACAGCCGCTGCTCACCCCCGGCCAGAGCCATGATTACGTCTCGGGCTGCCCGCTGACGACCCCGTTCGGATCGATGGAGGGATTCTACACCTTCGAACGCGGCGATGGATCGCCTGCCGAGGTGCGCATCCCGTTCTTCCCGCTCGCCGCGCCGGAGACGGCTGAAGGGCGCAGCCCCCGCTGAGTCTTCGGCCTAACCCTTGCGATAGGCCCGCAGCGCGCCTAATTCACCCCGCGTGAAGCGCACCCACCTCCCCCTCAACGCACTGCGCGTGTTTGACGCCGCCGCGCGGCACCTCTCCTTCACCCGTGCTGCGGACGAGCTGGCGGTGACCCCGGCGGCGGTCGGCCAGCAGATCCGCGCGCTCGAAGACGTGCTCGGCGTCGTCCTGTTCCGCCGCACGCCCAAAGGACTGGAACTGACGCCCGAAGGCACCGCCGGGCTCGATCCCTTGCGCGAAGGCTTCCTGAGGTTCGAGGAAAGCGTTGAGGCGATGCAGGCGGGCCAAGCCTCTGACCGCTACACCATCGCCGCCCCGCGTGAGTTCTTCGCCGAGTGGCTCGCCCCCCGGCTGGCGCGGTTTCAGGCGGGGACGCCGGGTATCCAGTACATCCTCTCGGCCGATGAACATGCCGACTTTACCGAGGCGAACCTCGATATCGCGATCCGGCTGGTCGATGGGCCGGGCGATCTGGAGGGGGTGCAACTCGCCCCCGCCCTGCGCGTCACCGTCGCCGCGCCGCAGCACCGCGATGCGTGGATCGACTGGCCCGGCGCACCGCTGCCCGATGGCACGCTGCCCTGCGTAAAGGCAGGCAGCCCCGGACAGGCGCTCGCTTCGGCCTTGGCGGGGATGGGGCGCACCATCCTGCCGCTGCCGCTGGCGGAGAGCGCACTGGCGCAAGGCCGCCTCCAAGCCCTCGCCGAGCCGGAGCCCGCCCAGCGCGCCTACTGGCTGCTCGCCCCCGCGCCGCAATGGCGCAGCCGCAAGGTGCGGGCGCTGGTGGGTTTTTTGAGCTAAAGCCCCCGCCCCTTTAGGGGAGGGGGTTGGGGGAGGGGGAGTCGCCCACCACGCTCGCCCTTCGACATGCTCAGGGTGAGCGGAGCCATTTGTGCTCCGCAACGCGGTCGCCCTTGCGGGCCTTTGGCCCGATGGGCCGCTTTTGCGTGAAGCCAGCCTCACGCCGTTCATTTTGAAGGCTGTTGGAGACACAGGTTACACTGTCCAGAAAG
>JAKFWB010000551.1 GCA_021732945.1 Porphyrobacter sp. | reverse complement strand
AACCAGCGAAGAACAATGGATCGAAGTGATGCGCGCGGTCGAGGAACGCCACGGCGGGCTTGATATCCTCGTCAACAATGCGGGCAATGTGATCTTCGAAAGCATCGAGGATTGCAGCCTCGCGCATTTCAAGCTGCACCTTGATATCCACGTGGTCGGCACCTTCCTCGGGTGCAAATATGCCGTGCCGCTGATGAAGCATCGCCACCTCAAGGTTGGCGGGGGCGGGTCTTCGATCATCAATATGGCCTCGACTGCGGCGCTGATGGGCTATGGCAACATCCCCGCCTATGCCGCGTGCAAAGCCGGGATTGCAGGGATGACCCGCAGCCTCGCGGTCGATTTTCAGGACAAGGGCTACGGCATCCGCGTCAATGCGCTCGCACCGGGCGGGATTGAGACGCCGATGGTGCGCGATATTTCGGGCCGGGCGGGGCAAGAGTTGATGCCCGTGCCTGATGGCCCGCTGGCGATGGATGCGCTGGGTTCTCCCAAGGATGTCGCGGGCTGCGTGCTGTTCCTCGCCTCGGACGAAGCGCGGTTCTTGAATGGCCTGACGATCCCGGTGGACAATGGCCTCTACGCCCGCCCTCACCACTGAGGACGGCAAGCCGGGGGCGTACCGGTGGTACGTGCTTGGCCTGCTGACACTGACGAGCGCGTTCAGCGTTGCCGACCGGCTGGTGTTCGGCATTCTGGTGCAAGACATAAAGGCCGAGTTTGCGCTGTCGGACTTCGAGCTTGGCCTGCTGGGCGGAGCGGCGTTTTCGCTGGTCTATGTGCTGGCGGGCTTTCCGGCAGCGCGGCTGGCCGACCGTTCGACCCGCAAGAACATCGTCGCTGGCGCGATCAGTTTCTGGAGCCTGATGACGGCGGCCTGCGGGATGGCCACCGGGTTCTGGACGCTGTTCTTCGCGCGCACCGGCGTCGGCGTGGGCGAAGGCTGCTCTGGCCCTTCATCGCAAAGCCTCGTCGCCGATTTCTTCGAGCGCCATGAACTCGCCAAGGCGATGGGCTACCTTACGCTCGGCTCCACCGTCGGCACGGCGGCGGGGCTGGTGTTCGGCGGGCAACTGGCCGAAATGTTCAACTGGCGCTGGGCCTTCATCCTGATGGGCCTGCCGGGCCTGCTGATCGGCGCGGTGCTGTTTTTCACCGTGCACGAACCGCCGCGCGGGCGCTATGCCCCGGCGGGCACCGACATGACGCAGCTGCCGCTGGGGCGCACGATCATGAGCCTCATCACCAACCGGGTGTTCATGGGGCTGGCGCTGGGCTGGGCGGTGCAGATCATGATCGGCTATGCGCTGGCGTTCTGGATGGCGGCGGTGATGCTGCGGCAGTTCCCGATTTCGACCGGGGATGTGGGGCTGTATCTGGGGCTGACCTTCTTCCTCGGCGGGATTCCGGGGCCGATCCTTGGCGGATACCTCACCCATTGGCTGACCCTGCGCGATGAACGCTGGCGCGCGTGGTTGCCGGGGCTGGTGAGCCTCGGCTGCGTAGTGCCATTGGCGCTTAGCCTGACGTCGAGCAGCTTCTACGCTTTTCTCGGCTGGTTCGGCGTGGCTTACGGCATCTATGTTGCCAGTCAGGCCGGGATCATGTCGGGCATTCAGGCCGCAGTTGAACCCGCGAGCCGTGGCTTTGCAGTGGCGATTGCGCTGTTTTTCAACAACCTTGTCGGACAAGCGCTGGGGCTGGCGGTGATCGGCGCGGTCAGCGACGCGCTGGTGCCGACCCAAGGCGATAGCTCGCTGGCGGTGGCGGTGTTCGGCGTGTGCCTCGTCTCCGGCATCGCCTCGCTGGCGATCTTCGTGTGGACGGCGGCGCAGATGGGGCCGACGGGCTATCTGGAGAAGATGCGGAGGGGTTAGAGCGCTTTTCCGACGATTCCGGGTCACCCTGCGCCTAAGGCAACCAATCAGCCGTGATCTCGCCCCTATGCCCCTCCGGCGCCAGCGCGGCGCGCAGGGCTTCCAGCAGCGGCGGCAGCGATTGCGTGAAGGCATAGGGCGGGTTGACGATGAACAGCCCGGCGCCGTTATAAATGCCGGGCTGATCGGCATCATAGAGCCAATGCTCCACCGTCAGGAGTTTCGGGATGCCAAGCCTGCGCAGCTTGTCCTTCCACCGCAGATGCGCCGCGCGGTCCTTGAGCGGATACCAGATCACCGTAACCCCGTGGGACCATTTGCGCATCGCGGCGGCAAGGGTCGCCGTGATCCGGGCGCGTTCGTCCGTTTGCTCGTAGGGCGGATCGACCACCACTAGCCCACGCGGGCTGCGGGTCGGCAGCATCGCTAGCCACAGCTCATAGGCGTCGCGCTCGTGCACGGCGGCGGATGTGCCGCGCATCGCGCCGCGCAGGGCACAGGCGTCATCGGGATGCTTTTCGTTGAGGATCAAGCCATCCTGCGGGCGCAGCAGCTGCGCCAGAATGCGCGGGCTTCCGGGGTAGAGGCGCAGCTCGGCCACCTCGTTCACTGCGCGAACTGCGGCGCGGTAGTCGTCCAGCAAGGGGCTCGCGTTGGCAAAGGCGCGCAGCACCCCTTGTGCGGCCTCACCGGTGCGCCCGGCCTCCTCGCCGTGAAGGTCATAAAGCCCGCAGCCCGCATGGGTATCGATCAGCGTCAGCGCGCTCTCTTTGAGCTGCAAGGCCCGGACGAGCGCGATCAACAGGCTATGCTTCACGACATCGGCGCTGTTGCCGGCATGGAAGGAGTGACGATAATTCATGCGGAGATTTACTTGAACTGGCCCGGGGCGATCCCCGCGACAGTCCAGTCACCGATCGACCAGCGCA
>JAKFWB010000563.1 GCA_021732945.1 Porphyrobacter sp. | reverse complement strand
CATGCAGGCCGAGCGCTACTCCGCCTGCGTCCAGATCGCGGCGCACGCCCGCTGGTTATGCGTCGCCACAAACCGGGCGAGGTTGTCGGTCCCCTCGGGCAGTTTCCAACCCACGGTGAAGCCTAAATTGGCGAAGGCGAACATCAGCAGATCGGCAAAGGTGAAGCGGCCGAGCGCGATGTGGTCGCTATCCCCCAGAAACCCGTCGAACATCCGCCACTTCTCGTCCGCCATCGCCGATAGTTCTGCGCCAGCCTCGGGCGAGACGACGCTCATGCGCGGTTCGAACATCGGGCGGCCCGCACCGGCGCGGAAGCCCATAGTCATCGGCACCACGACCTCCTGATCGAACAACCGCGCCCATTTGCGCACCGTGGCGCGCTCCACGGGGCTCTCGCCGAACAGGTTGGGGGTGGGGTGCATCTCTTCGACGAATTCGCAGATCGGCCAGCTTTCGGTGAGGCAGGTGCCGTCCTTCAGCTCCAGCGTGGGCGTGGTGCCGAGCGGGTTCTTGGCCATGTAATCCGCATCCTGCCGGTTCGCGCCGGTGATGATGTCATAATGGATGCGGGTGAAGTCCTTGCCTTCCTCGAACCCCTTTTCGATCATGAACATCCGCACAAGGCGCGGATTGGGGCCGAGGCTGGAATGAAGCGTGGTCATGTGTGTCTCTCCCGGAATTGATTTGCCAGTGTTCTAGGGGCGGCAGGCGCGAGCGTCGCCCTCATAAATGCGATAGGCGGCAGGGCTGTGACGGGCCACGCGCGAAAGTGCTTGCGCGCGGGCACTGTGTTGCGCATCTAAAGCACCATGGACCAATCGCCCGCTTACGCCCCTGCTGCTTTTCCGCTCGACGATGATGGCGCGTTGACGAAGCTGCACCCCAGTTACGCCAGTGTTATCCGCTTGGTGACGGCGCTGAATGCGCTGCCTTTCGTGATTGCCGCTGGTGTGGCCGAAGCGGTGTGGCGCGGCGATGCCTTGTGGCCCACCGGGGTGGTGATCGGCGTCGTCATGCTGATTGCGGTGGCAGCGATTATCCGCATCCCCGCCCGCCGTTACAGCGCGCGCGGATACCAGATCAGCGCTGACCGGCTGCGCGTGGTGCGCGGGCTGCTGATGCGGCACGACACCGTGGTTCCGTTCAGCCGGGTGCAGCATATCGACGTCAATCAAGGCCCGCTCGAACGGTTTTTCGGCATCGCCACGCTGACGCTGCACACCGCCGGCAACCACAATGCCTCGATCAGCCTGCCCGGCCTTGCTGAGCCACTGGCGCGGGACATGCGCGAAGATATCCGCGCGCATATCCGCCGGGAGACGGTGTGAGCCTGACCCGATGAACCAGCCGCTTCGCACCGCCCCGATCAGCGTTGTCCTCGGCGCGCTGGGCAGCCTTCGCAGCGCGATCATCCCGGCGATTGCGATTGCCTTTTCCGGGATTGGCGGCAGCGGGCGAATATGGATTGCGCTGGGCGTGGGGCTGGCGGCACCGGTGATCGGCACGGTCTTTGCCTATATCGCCTGGCGGCGGTTGACCTACACCATCGGCGAGACTGACATCCGGGTGGAAAGCGGCGTGCTGAGCCGTTCGGCGCGATCGGTGCCCTATGAACGCATTCAGGACGTCAGTCTGGAAGCCAAGCCCTTGCCGCGCCTGTTCGGGCTGGTGTCGGTGAAGTTTGAAACCGGCGCAGGCGGGGGCGAGGATATGAGCCTCGAATACCTCACCGCCGCTGAAGGTGAGCGCCTGCGCCAACTGGTGCGCGAACGGCGCGACGAGGAACAGGCAGCTGCTGCCGCCGACCCCAGCGCCCCGCAACCTGCCGCCGCCAATGCGCATGATGAAGGCGAGGTCCTGTTCGCCATGGGTCCGGGGCGGCTGATCAACTTCGGCCTGTTCTAATTTTCGCTCGCGGTGTTCGCGGTGCTTGGCGGCCTGTTGCAATATGTCGACAACGTCGCCGATATTGATGTCTGGAATGTCGATCTGTGGCGCGGCTGGCTGGAACAGCAAGGCAGCGTGTTGGCGAGCCTAGGCCCCTATACGCAGGCGACGAGTGTGGTGGCCGGGATCGTCGGGCTGATCATGATCGGCATGGTAAGCGGCGTTGTTCGCACCGTCTTGCGCGACTGGGGCTTTACCCTCACCCGTTCGGCGCGCGGTTTCCGGCGGCAGCGCGGCTTGCTGACCCGCACCGATGTGGTGATGCCCGCGCACCGGGTGCAGGGGATCGTGATCGGCACGGGGCTGATCCGCTACCGGTTCGGCTGGCACGGCTTGAGCTTTGTCAGTCTGGCGCAGGATGCCGGGGGCGAGAGTCACGTGGTGGCTCCGTTCGCGCGGATGGATGAAATCGCCCGGATCGTCGGCCCGGCGGGCTTTCACCTGCCGGACGAGACGACCCGCTGGCAGCATGCAAGCCAGCGCCAGCGGACCGACAAGGCGATCCTCGATGCGCTGCCCTTCGCGCTGGCGGTGATCCCGGTCGCGATCTTCGCGCCGCTGGGCTTTGCACTGATCCCGCTTGGCATGGCGGTGGTGGCAGTGGCGGCCAACCTTTACGCGTGGGAATTCCGCCGCTTTGCACTGGGCGACACGCAGATTTTCGCGACCTCAGGGTTGATGTCCCCCACCAGCCGGATCGCCACCCGGCTCAAACTCCATTCGGTCGAAATCGCGCAGGGGCCGATTGCGCGGCGGCGCGGCTATGCGACGGTGCATCTGGGGCTGGCGGGCGGAAGTTTTGCGATTGCCGGCGTCCCGCTGGACGCAGCGCGCAGGATGCGGGCCAGCGTGCTAGAAACC
>JAKFWB010000389.1 GCA_021732945.1 Porphyrobacter sp. | reverse complement strand
GTTTCTTCCTCGGGCAGTTCGGTATCGGAATCGCTCATGCTCGCAGGCTAGTCCCTCAGGACCGGTTTGTCATGCTGCGCATCGCGGCGAATGTGGGAGAAAAGGAGCCGGGCGACCCGTCGCAATCCACCTGAGCTGCTTCCTTCCGGACCTGACTCGGTGAGCAGACGCCAACGTCCACCCGACTCCCAATTGGGCATATGGCGTGGCCGCCGGGAAAAATCAACTCACCGAAAATTATCCGCGTAGGCATGTAGCTTCAGTCGCTTTGGTGGCGTCGCGTGGACGCGCGCGGCGATGCCGTACTTCTCGGCATAGGCCTTGGCCGCGTCCTTGCTCGGGAAGGTCAGGCGCACCTGCGACTGCGTATCGGCCGAGCCAGTCCAGCCCATCAGCGGATCGGCAAACCGTGCCGCAGACTGTTCGAACTCAAGCAACCATTCGTCGGTATGCGCTTTGCCCGATTGCATAGCGTGCTTGGGCTGCTGGAAGATGCGTGCGGTCATGGAGAGCCCCTTAGATCACGAATCAGTCCGGTTAAACGCATTTTTCGTCTTCATGCTCGGCTTTTCGAGCCATGGTTGATCGGGCCAGCGGTGCTTGGGGTAGCGCCCCTTCATGTCCTTCACCACATCGTGCCAACTCCCACGCCAAAAGCCCGGCAGATCGCGGGTCGATTGCACCGGACGCCCGCCGGGGCTGGTGAGCTTCAGCAGCAGGGGCGTGGTGCCGATCATGGGTTGCACATCCAGCCCAAACAGGCCCTGCACTCGCACCTCGACACTGGGAGCGTCATCGCCTGCATAATCGATGGCGTGGCGGGTGTCGGCGGGCGAAGTAAAATGCGTGGGCGCGGCGCGATCAAGCGCTTGCCGCGCGTTCCAGTCGATGAGGCCGAGAGCCGCTTCGGCATAGCGGTGCGGTGGCAGGCCGAGATCGCGCCGACCAGCCAGCAGCGGTCCCAGCCACTCGCCCGCACGCTGGCCAAGCGCCTCGGGCGACAGCGCCTCAATCCCTGCAAACCTGACGCGAGCGAGGAAGCCTTCGGGCAGGAGCGCCTCCATCCGCTCCAGCGCTTTGGCGATCAGCATATCGGCATTGAGCGCAGGATCAGGCGCGGGTTCAGGGACACTGGCGAGAATGATCGCGCCAAGCCGCCGCTCGCGCCTAGCCTCGATGCGGTCTTTTTCGCCATTCCAGCGAGTTGTGACGCGTTCCTCGAGCTCTTCGGCAAACAGTAGGGGGATGCGTTCGGAGGCGATCTGAGCTCCTGCGGTGATGCGTGCGCCTTTGGCTTGCCCTTGGGCATCGCCGATCACGATCCACTCGGCCCGTGCCAGCGGCGAGGCGGGATCGAGCTGATAGCCGCGCCCGCCTGCGCTCAGCCAATGTTCGCCGGAAAGGTCGCGGCGGCGGGCGACGAAATCGGGGCGCGCCAAGGCCAGCGCCTCGGCGGCGTCAGCGGCGGGGCTCTGTCCGATTACGCGGGCCAGCCTGGTCGCTTGCTTGGCCCAGCTTTGCACAATCCGCGCCGCCGCCACGCTGCGCGGCGCCCGGTCACCGCGCCAGCGGGTAAGGCGTTGGAGCAGGTCATCCCCGCGCCCGCCCAATCCGCGCTCTTGCAGCAGCATCACCAGCCGCGCCGCATCCTCCCCGCAACCCGCCTGCGCGCCGTGAAGCACGGCGGCGGCCTGATCTGGCGCCATGGGCAAGCTTTCAATCGCCTCGCCCAGCGCAGTGATCCGCCCGGTCACATCCAGCGCGCCAAGCGCCTCCAACGCGGCGCGCCCCGCTGCGACCGAGGCCTCTGGCGGCGGATCGAGCCACGGAAGGCCCGCCGTGTCGGCAGTCCCCCACTTCGCCAGCCGCAGCAACAGTGGAGCGAGATCGGCTTGCAGGATTTCGGCGGGGGTGAATTCCGGGCGGCCCGCATGGCCCGCCTCTTCCCAAAGCCGGTAGGCGACCCCCGGCCCCTGCCGCGCCGCGCGCCCTGCCCGCTGCGCTGCCGAAGCCTGCGATGCCCGCCGGGTAACGAGATGCGTGGTGCCCGCCGCGCGGTCGAACTCGGCGAGGCGTGCGAGGCCGGAATCGAGCACCACGCTCACACCATCCAAGGTCAGAGACGTTTCAGCAATCGCAGTCGCGAGCACGATCCGGCGGCGGCCATCAGGGTCGCGGCGGATCGCGACGCGTTGGGCGGCAGGCTCGATCTGGCCGTGGAGCGGGTGGACCGGGACATCCGGCAAGCGCGCTTCAAGCCGCTCGCGCACCCGCTCGATCTCACGAACGCCGGGCAGGAAGGCGAGGATATCGCCCGCCTCCTCGCGCCACGCGGTCATCACCGCGGCGGCCAGACGATCCTCGATGGCTTGCGATGCATCGCCGCCAAGCCATTTGATCGCCAACGGAAAACTGCGACCCTCGCTCTCAATCACCCGCGCATCATCGCCCAGCAGCCGTGCAAAGCGCGCACCGTCGATCGTGGCCGACATCACCAGCACGCGCAGGTCTTCGCGCAAGATACTGCGGGTTTCGAGCGCCAGCGCCAAGCCGAGATCGCTGTCGAGCGCGCGTTCGTGCGCCTCGTCAAACAGCACTGCGGAAACACCCGGCAGCTCCGGGTCTTCAACCAGCCGGTTCACCAGAATCGCCTCTGTAACCACCAGAATGCGAGTGCGGGCAGAAGTCTTGCTGTCGAGCCGGGTCATGTAGCCGACAGTCTCGCCCACCGCTTCGCCCAGCATTTCCGCCATGCGTTCCGCCGCGGCGCGCGCCGCGACACGGCGGGGCGAAGTAAGGATGATCTGGCCAG
>JAKFWB010000144.1 GCA_021732945.1 Porphyrobacter sp. | reverse complement strand
CCCGGCAGCATCATCGCCAGCCCGCTCACCGCGATCTTGGCCTTCATCCCGGTTCCCCTTGCAGTCTTTCGGCTCGGCTGTGCTGTCGCACCGCTTGGGGTTTCGGTCAATTTCACGCAGGTCATGGCAGGGTATCGCTTTCTGAAGGTTGAACGAGTCGGGGTCGCGGTGGTGTTGCAGGCGCGGGCTTTGGCGGGGTGGGTTCGGGCTGCTTCAGGATCAGCTTGCCATTCTCGACCCGGATCAGGCCCAGATCAAAGGGATCACCCCAGTTGGCCGGATCAGAATAGCCCCGCGCGATGATCGCCAACTGCGAAAAGCTCTGCGAGCGGACATTGATCCTGAATTGGATCGGCAGCTTGGCAAGGCGGCGGGTAATGAAGTTCTGGCTGGCTCCTTGCCCCTGCCGCACCCCGTCGAAATCGAAATTGGTGATGATCTCGCCCGCCAGATCGCCGCTCAGGCCGATGCGCATGTCCCGGTAATCGAGCGAGCGCAGGGCTTCGAAGGCATAATTGCCCATCGCGCCTAGGTCTTCATAGGTGAGATCGCCGATATAGGCGACATTGCCGCCGCCTTCGCGGCTCCGCAGCAGCCCGCCTTCGATCCGTCCAAAGCCATTGGCATCGAAGATAATCGGCACGGTGCCATCAAAGGTGCCGGTGGCGCCGAGATTGGTCAGCTCCATCTGCGCAACAAACACCGCTGCATCCAGCCCCTGGATATCGAACACATAGCGGCGGGTTTCGGGTTTGCTGAAATCCATCACCAGCGGCCGCATTTGCAATTCACCGCCCATGAAGGGAAAGCGGGCGCGCTCCAGGCTGAGCAAGGTTCCATCCTTGACTTCGAACTGCACGACCCCGTCGAGCACTTCGATCCCCGGATTGATCGCGGCGATGGTCACGGTCTGATCGGGCGCGGTGGTGAGGTTGAGGAGGTCTGCAAACACCACCTCTCCCGCAAGGCCGCGCACCGGGCCGAAGGCAGCGGCAAAATCGATCTTGTCGGACCGGAATGTGCCGCTGCTGGTGATGGCGTCTGCGGTCCAATCAATCCGGCCATTGCCGGTGACCGCGCCATCCGCAAAGGCGATCACGCCCTTGGCGAGTTCCGACACGTCTTCTGGCTGGAAGCCGGACTCGAACACCAGGCCGGGCACAGCAAGGCGGGCGTTGCCGCTGGCGCTTTCGAGATCGTGGGCAATGGTGACATCGGCCAGCGTCCGGCCTGATCCGGGATGGCGCAAGGTGGCAGCGGCGGTGATGCGATTATCGCGCAGCACAAGATTGCCCGCACGCGCGATCAGGGGGTTGAAGCGGGCTGAGCCTTGTGCGGGCCGATCCGTCAGAGTGAACGCCGTCTCGTCCACGCGCACGGTGCCATCGGCGAAAGACCAGCGCCCGGCAATATCCGCCAGATCAAGCGGTACGGCCGCCATCTGCGCCGCTCCGCCTGCGAACAGGCCGCCGATATTGCCCGCAAGGCTACCGGTTAGGCTGGCGGCGGAAAGGGTCACGGTGCTGTTGCCCTCTCCAATCCGCGCGGCAAGACCCTCCACCGCAAAGGGCGCAGGATAGCGCAATCGCACCGCCGCAGCGCTTAGGCTGGCGGGACTTTCTCCCAGTGCTCCCGCAAGGCTGATCGGCCCCGTGTTGGCCGCCAACCGCAAGGCTTGATCATAGGCAAGGATCGGCGCGCCGCTTTCGGGGCAGAGGGTGACTGCCTGCCCTTTCAGCGCAAGGCCAGATACCGCCAGCCGTGTGAAGCACAGCGGGGTGCAGCGCGTGCCGAGGGCGAGGCCGCGTGCGGCGCTCCATGTGCCTTCCAACGGCACGGCAAGGTCGGTTACTCCGCCACCGGGCAGCTCGCCGCTGGCATCCACTTGCCCGTCGAACCGGATGGTCCCGCCCCGTTCCTGCCGCAGGGCAAGGCGCGGGATCGCCAGCCGGTTTGCGCCTGCGCTGTATTCCGCCATTGCCATGCGCAGCACCCAAGCACCATCGCCCTGCTGCTCCATCCGGCCATTGATGCTGGGCAGCCCATCCCCGCCGACAAGGATATTGCCGCGCAGCCCGGTCAGCCCCGCGCCCGTGATCCCGGCGCTCAGCTGAGACAGGGCTGCGATCGGCGTGTTAGTGCGGCTGACAATGCGAGCCTCTGGGATAATCAGCGCGATCCTGCCCTCGGAATGGCGGATAATCGCATCGGCGCTGAGGCTGCTGCCATTGACCGACCGGGCAAAACCGCCGCGCGCCTTGGCGATCAGCGGAGCGAGCAGCGTGCCCTCCAACCCAGCCTCAGCTTCAGCGAGGCTGGCGATAAAGCCAGTATCGGGCGTAATCCCGGCGGCGCTTAAGGCGCCTTCCCACTCGCCGCGGGTGCCATTCATCGGTCCGCGCCATCGGCCTTCGGCGGTAAGGCGCGCGATGCGTCCCTGCGGCGCGGACACGCCGGTCAGTGATAGATCATGCTCCAGCGCCAGCCCTGTGCCGCCCCAAATGATCCGGGCGGTGCCGTCCAGCCCTGCGCCTGCCAGCGCTGGATGGGCCAGATTCTCGCCCTTCAACCGGAAATCGCCCGTTGCAGCGCTGAAATCGCGGCTGAGTTTCAGGGCCGTGCCGATATCCGCGCGGGCCAGACGCGCTCCGCCGCACCCCAGATCGCCAATCCGCAAGGGGCCTTTCAAGCTTGGCGCGCCCTCGTCGGTTGTCAGGGTTCCATAGAGCGTGGCGCGCGCGGCGCGGCAGCCTTCAACCCCGATCCCCGGCGCATTGGCGGCCAGCACGCCGGCAAAGCCATCGTCCAGCCGCCCG
>JAKFWB010000392.1 GCA_021732945.1 Porphyrobacter sp. | reverse complement strand
ATGCATGCGCAGGGCAAGCTGGATCAGGTGGTTGAGATTATTGGCGAATGCCTGTCGAGCGAGGTGTGCTCGATCTATCTCCTGCGCGAAGGCATGCTGGAACTGTTCGCCACGCGCGGGCTTAATAAGGCCGCCGTTCACGTCACCCGAATGGCGATTGGCGAAGGCCTGACCGGCGCGATTGCGCAGAAGGTCGATACGCTCAACCTCGCCGAGGCCAAGGCCCATCCCGACTTCCAGTACCGCCCCGAAACGGGTGAGGAAAAGTTCCACTCCTTTGCTGGTGTGCCGATTGTCTATCGCGAACGCGCGGTGGGCGTGCTGTGCGTCCAGCATGTCGAGCCGCGCCGTTACGAAGAGATCGAGATCGAGGCGCTCCAGACTACCGCGATGGTGCTCAGCGAACTGATCGCCAACGCTGAACTGGTCGACGAAGAAGAAGCCCGCGTGTTGACACAGGAACAGACCGGGCCGCAGGCGCTGACTGGGCTCACACTGGTCAAAGGCCTCGGCGCGGGGCATGCGGTCTATCACCAGCCGCGGGTCGAAATCACGCAGGTCATGGCCGAAGACACCGAGGCTGAACGCCAGCGGGTTTACCGCGCGTTTGACCGGATGCGCGAACAGATCGATACGCTGGCGAGTCAGGCCGAATTCGGTGTCGGAGGCGAGCACGAGGAGGTGCTCGAGACCTACAAGATGTTCGCCTATGATGAAGGCTGGTCGCGCCGCATCAACGAAGCGATCGATAGCGGCCTCACTGCCGAAGCCGCGATTGAGCGGGTGCAGCAGCACACCCGGATGCGGATGCGCGAGATTGATGATCCGCTGCTGGCAGACCGGATGCACGATCTGGAGGATCTGGCCAACCGCCTGCTCCGTATCGTCGCCGGGCAGGTCGGCACCGCGGCCTCGCAAGGGCTGCGGCGCGATACCATCCTGATCGCCCGCAATCTCGGCCCGGCCGAACTGCTCGAATATGACAAGCGGCGGCTGAAGGGCGTCATTCTCGAGGAAGGATCACTCACCGCGCATGTGGTGATTGTCGCCCGCGCCATGAACGTGCCGGTGATCGGCCGCGCGAAAGGCGTGCGCACCACGATCCGCGAAGGCGATGAAATCCTGCTTGATGCCACGACGGGTAGCGCGATTGTCCGCCCGCTGCCGCAGGTTGCCGATGCATTTCAGGCGCGCTTTGCCAAGAGCCGCGAGAAGCAAGCAGCCTATGCGTCACTTCGGGATGTCGAGCCTTTTACCCGCTGCGGCACCCGCATTCAGGTGATGATGAATGCGGGCCTGCGCGACGACATGAGCTCGCTTGGCCTCACCGGCGCCGACGGGGTCGGGCTGTTCCGCACCGAATTCCAGTTCCTGGTCTCGGCCACCCTGCCGCAGCGCGAACGCCAGATCCGGCTCTATCGTGACGTGCTGGAAGCGGCGGGGGACAAGCCGGTGATCTTCCGTACCGTCGATATCGGCGGCGACAAGTCGGTGCCCTATCTCGCATCCGAAATCGCCGCGCAGGATGAAAACCCGGCGATGGGCTGGCGCGCGCTGCGGCTCGCGCTGGAACGCGAAGGGCTGATGAAGGTGCAGGCGCGCTCGCTGATGGAGGCATCTGCCGGGCGATCACTTTACGTCATGTTCCCGATGGTCAGCGAACCGTGGGAATTTGATGCGGCCAAGGCCGTGTTCGACGAACAGCTCATCTATCTGCGCGCGCAAAAGAAGCCGCTGCCGGAGCGCATTTATTTCGGCGCGATGCTGGAAGTGCCCGCCCTGGCCGAAGTGCTTGATATGTTGTTGCCCAAGCTCAGCTTTCTGTCGATTGGCACCAATGATCTCACGCAGTTCCTGTTCGCCGCTGACCGGGCCAATCCCAAGCTGGCTGAACGCTATGACTGGCTCAGCCCGTCAATCCTGCGGTTCCTGCGCCGCGTGGTGCAATCGAGTGTCGGCAGCGGGGTCGAGCTTGGGGTCTGCGGCGAGATGGGCGGGCGGCGGTTGGAGGCACTCGCCTTGCTCGGCATCGGCTATCGCCGCCTGTCGATCACGCCTGCCGCGGTCGGCCCGATCAAAGAACTGGTACGCAAGGTCGATCTTGCCGAGCTGACCGCCGCGATGACTGGCTGGCTGGCCGATCCGGGCCGCAGCCTGCGCGCCGAGCTGTCGGCTTGGGCCGATGCGCGCGATATTGAGTATGATTGATCGCCATTGCGGCGAAGCGGGCGTCCCGCGCGCTGCGCGCGCACCAGCTTGCTTGACAGCGGGCATTGGAAAAGGCGACTGCCGTTCAATCGCAATTCACGCTACATAATACACAGCAAGCCTCGATAGAAGGCGCGGGACCCGGGTCATGAGCAGCGAACACGAAGAACAGGCGGGCACCGCGCCGGATGCTCCCATGGGCGGAGCCGGTGCGCAGCTGCGCGCCGCGCGTGAGGCCTTGAACCTCGACCTGAAGCATATCGCCGCGCAAACCCGCATCCCGGTGCGCCATCTTGAAGTGATCGAGAACGGTGATTTCGAAGCGCTTCCCTCGCGCGCCTATGCAATCGGTTTCACCCGCACCTTTGCCACGGCGGTCGGGCTGGATCCGGCGGTGATGACCGATGTGGTGCGCGCCGAATTGGCCGATGGTTCGATGCAGCGCGCGATCCCCGTATCCGCGATGGAGCCGGGTGATCCGGCGCGGCTGCCTTCATCGGGCCTCGCATGGGCCGGAGCGCTGGCGGCGCTGGTGCTCGCTGTGGGCGCCTATGCCTTTTACAGCTCCTATTTCGGCGCTGGCACCGAACCCGGTTAGCTGCTGACAGCCACCCAT
>JAKFWB010000245.1 GCA_021732945.1 Porphyrobacter sp. | reverse complement strand
GGCTCTTTCCAGCGGCAGGTGCGGCCATAGCGGCCTCGCTGACGGCTGTTTGCGCCAATCCCGCCCGCTCGTTGATCGCCGTCACCAGTTTCGCCCGGTCGTTGGTGTAGATCGCGACCAATTCCCGCGCCCGCGAGATGCTGACGTAAAAGGATTTCTGATCGATCAGGTTGGTGGCCTTGCTGTCAGCGTGGATGGTGACGTGATCGGCGGTGCGGCCCTGGGCGGCGAAGGCGGTTTCGACGTAGGCGTGGCGGATGTGCTGGTCGCGGGCGGTGTCGAGGTTCAGCGTCTGGGTCTGGCCGCGTGGGTTGCGGACGGTGGCCGAGCGGGAGGGCGCGTCGATTGCCGTCACGATCCCGCGCGCGCCGTTGATCCGCCCCAGCTCGCGGTCGTTGCGGGTGAACTGAATGCGATCGCCTGCCTTCAGCTCGAGCGCCTGGGTGGCGAAGGTCTCGACCTTTCCCGCGCCCCATTGCCGCAAGCGCCAGTCGATCTCGCCGCCGTCACTGGATTTCAGCGCAACGGCAGCCTTGGCCGGATCGATGCCCGCCACGCGGTAGGTTTCGCCGCGCGACACACCCTTGTCGGCGTAGTCACGCGTGAAACGCATCACGTCACCGATCTCATAACTCATCGGATCGCGCGCCTCGGCGCGGGACAGGCCCTTGCTGACCAGGCTTTGCATGGTTACGGCTGGGCCGGTGAGCGTGCCCGACTTGGCAAGTTCGGTGCGAATCGCGGTAGTCAGAGTTTCGCGGCCTTCGCGCGACGGCTCGATGATGAGGGTTTTCGCGCGCGCAGCATTGTCGAGCTGGGCGTAGTGCCTGGCAATGGCCGCGAAGCGTTCGGCCCGGTCGGGGTTCTCCATGATCCTGCCGTCGCCGCCATCAAGCGCGGCGAGCGCCTTGCGGGCGTCGCCTTGGATGGATGCGAGCACGGCATCCTTGGTCGCCGTGTTTGTCTGGCGCACGATCTCGTCGAGCTTGGCGGTCTCCATACCGGCGTGCTGCAACTGGGCGAACGCGTCTCCTGCTCCGACCGAACCGAGCTGTTTCACGTCGCCGACCAGCACGACGCGGGCGCTGGCCTTGCCGGCGGCGTCAAGCAGTGAGGCCATGTCGCTGGCCGAGAGCATCGAGGCTTCGACGCGGTCGGCGTCGCTGTCATTGCGCAGTGCAGCCCGGCGTGAATAGGCGTAGGCTGCGCTCGCCGTGAACAGGCTACGGTCGGTCAGGGACTCGATAATCGCGAGGCGGGATTCGATGGCGGCAAGCGCCTCATCGCTGGCCAATTGCGACTGGACCTGCGCACCGCCTGTGATCGATGCGAGGCCGGTTTCGAGCACCCGCAGCAGCGCCTGGTAGCGGGTCATGCCGCGCACTTTGGCGATGTGCCGGATCGCCTTTGCCGCCATCTGCCTCAAGCAGCGCTTCGCTCAATAGTGCATATTCTTCCTGGAACTCCGCGCGATGGCGCAGTTCGGCCTGAAATTCGCGCCATTCATAGCAGGGGCGATCAAAGCCCTCTTCCGCCACGGGCCGCAAGCGAGCGACTGGCTCGAAATAAGTGCTAAGCGTGATGCCGTTCAACCCGCTGCGAATGGCATCATCGAGGACTGCGCGGGTGACTGCCTCGCTGCCTGGAGAGATTGACCGGACCAGCACAATGTTGCCAGCCCTCAACTTTCCGGAATAGCTACCGATCACATCGCGCAGTGCCGCTTGCAGCTTTGCTTCAGCTGCCTGATGCGCGCGCTCTTTGCGCAGCCGACTGCCAAACCAAGCATTTCAGCCGAAAACGCAGCGCGCGCATGGCGCGCTGCGCGAGGTGCAGCCATGAACCGCATCAAACTCTCGATCCGCATACCCGCAGAGCAGGAAACGCAGATGCGCGCGGCCCAAGCGCGGTTCGAGCCCGCCGGTGAGAGGCTCGTCTGCCAGCAATGCGTCGAGATGCATCGGGGTTTCGGGAACGCGGACACGGTGGCTGCCCGTGGAAACGCAGCTGTGCAGATAGGTCAGCGTCTCGCTGTCATCGAGCCAGGCCACCTCGGGGACAAAGCCATCGATCAGACGCAGCAGTCGCTCGGTGCGGTCGACGAAGAGGTCGAGCAGCTCCCTGGGATTGATACCCTTCTCGGCCTTGCCCTCGTAGAGCCAGCTTTCGGCGCGGGCCGCATCTTCGGCGGGCGGCATCCACAACAGGGTCAGGAGATAGCGGCTTTCGAAATGTGCGCCTTCCTCGGCAAATTGCGCGGCGCGCTCGCGCTCGACCAGCGCTGAGGCCGGATCTGGAAAGTCGCTATCAGGGTAATCCAGCGCCGGGCGGCGCACCGCCTCGACGAAAATGGCCCAGCCTGAACCCAGTCGCCGCAGCGCGCTGTTGAGGCGCGCGGTCGTCGCGATCAGCTCGGCAGGCGTCGCGCTGTCGAGATCGGGGCCGCGAAAGCGGGCCGAGCGCTGGAAGCTGCCGTCCTTGTTGAGCACCACGCCGGGCGCCACCAGCGCGGCCCAGGGCAGGAAGTCGGCAAGCCGGTCGGCCTTGTTCCGGTATTCGCGAAGCGAGAGCATGGGCTCAGACCCTCAGAAGCGTGGGAAAGCGCAGATGGCGCCGCGCGACATCGACGAATTGCGGATCGCGCCGCGCCGCCCAGACCGAGACCATGTGGCCGAGCGCAAAGATCACCACCCCGGCGATCCACAGCCGCAGGCCGAGCCCGATCGCGGCGGCCAGCGTAGCATTGGCAATCGCCAGCCCGCGGGGAGCGCCGCCTAGCAGGATATGCTCGGTCAGAGCGCGGTGAACCGGAACGACAAAGCCGGG
>JAKFWB010000037.1 GCA_021732945.1 Porphyrobacter sp. | reverse complement strand
GATATAATCGGGGCGGTTGGCGTCATCTGCCACCGCGCCCGAGAACACTATCTCGTAACAGATCTGGATGCCCGCCTTGCCGTGCTTGCCCAGATCGAGCGTGCGCGGCCCCGGCCCTGGCTCGTAATCGATCGCGCCCGCCACCAGCCGGTTCAGCCCCAGCGGCTCCAACAGCCCGCGCATCGGCAGATATTCACCGTAAGGCACCAGATGCGCCTTGGCATAGGAATGGGCGATCCGGCCCGTCCCATCCATCGCGATCACCGAATTGCGCGCGCTGACCGCCCCCGGACTGCCATCGGCGCGGCGGCCGATATCCAGATTGACCACGCCGGTCAGCAGGGTCGATTGCGGGCCGATGATCCCCCCGATCCGACGGCGCGCAAAGGCCGGATCGGCCCCCACGGTCATCTGCTGATAATAGCGCTGGGGATAGCCATCCTCGAGATAATAGGGGATCGCGCTTTCGGGCCACAGCACGATCCGCGACCGGTTCTGCCCCGGCGCGGTGAGCGCGGATAGCCGTGCGAATTGTTCCTCGAACTTGCTGGCGTCGTTGATTTCGGACTGCTTGAGCAGCGGCTGGACTAGGGTGTAACGGATGTTGCTCTTCGGGCGGTAGACACTGGCGGGTAACAGCATCCCAAAGCTGACGAACAAGACAAACAGGATGCTTGCCGCAATCCTTCTGCGGTCACTTATCGCCGCTAATCCGCCAGCCGCGAGAAGGATGGTAAAGCCTGACAGCGCATAGGTTCCTGTCAGGGGTAACGCACGAGCCAGCCCCTGTGTTTCCCACGTCCCCAGTAACATCAGCCCCAGCGGCGGCCAGGGATAGCCCGTGAAAAACGTTCCCCGCGCCCATTCGGCCAGAATCCACGCTCCCGAAAGCACCAGTCCAAACGCCCAGATGGGCGCGCGGCGAGCGATCAGGTGGGCAGCCAGCGCTGCCAGCACCGGATACAGCGCAAGGTAAATGCACAGCAGCGGCACCGCCGCCCAGCCCAGCGCCTCGGGCATCTTGGCCTGATGGGTAAAGGCGGTGGCGATCCAGTTATTGGCGAGCGTCAGATGCGCCCAGCTGAACCACCAGCCCCGCCACAACGCGCCGCGCCAGTTGGGCGCTGTGTGGATCAACCACACAAATCCCGCCAACGCCGCAAGACCCATCGGCCAGAGGTGGAGCGGCGGATAGGCGCAGGCCGCGATCAGCCCCAAGGCCATTGCGGCAAACGCCGGGCGGCGCTGCATCAATTCAGGAATGGCCGCGACACGCGCGCGCAGGGCTCCGGCTTTCGTCACAGCACCGACCCCGCGCCGCGATCAATCAGCCGACCGCTTCGAGCGTGCCGTCGCTATCGCCCGAGCTATCGCGGGCATCATCGCCGCGAATCGAGGGCGGGAGGATCGAGGAATCGAGCCCGGACGGACCATCATCGGCGACCTTGCGGGGGCGGCGGGCGCGCGGTGCGGGCTTTTCGCTGCGAGCAATATCGGCGCGCTCAACGCGCTCGGTCCGTTCAGGGCGCTCGGTCCGTTCTGGACGCGGGGCGCGCTCAGCGCGTTCAGGACGCTCGGCCCGCTCAGGGCGATTGTCGTCACGCGGTTTGCGCGGTTGGCGACGGGTGTTTTGCGGCCGCGATTGCTGATCACCACGATCATTCTCTCTGGCGTCATCACGGGCATTACCACGGGTGTCGTCGCGATCCTCGTTCAGGAAGGATTCGCCTTCCTGTCCGGGTTCGCCTTCGTCCATTTCGGACCGCGGCATGCTGTCCTGCTGCTCATAGCGGCTGCGGCTCGGCTGTTCGTTCCGGCGGCCGCGATCAAAATCGAGATCATCATCGCCGTAATCTTCGGCCTGATCTCGCTCATCATTGCGGCGCCCATTCATCGCACCGCCGCGCTGTTCGTCAACCCGCGCCTTGTTATCGGCAATCACGCGGAAATAATGATCCGCAAATTGCAGATAATATTCCATCTGCACCCGGTCACCATTGTGGTGGGCGTCCTGCGCGAGCTTCTTGTACTTGTCGAGCATCTGCGGCGCATTGCCGCGTGCGCGGCTGTCGATCCGGTTCAGCTGGGCGCCATTGCCGCCCTGAGTACGGTTCCCGCGCCCACGGCGCCGGTTGTTCCGATTATTATTGTTATTCAAGGAAATTGTTCCTTATCAGCGACCTGGCGCAATAAATGCCTGCGCGGCCAACAGACCCCTTGCCCTCGCGCGTCATTATCTGGCGGTAACCAAATAGCGTGCCGCGCGCTCCGCGCTGCCGTGGCCGGGGACAACCCCTATCGACCGTTTGAAGCGAAAAGTGGAGCTCAGCCCAGCGATTTGCGCCCTTCGCAATTCGTCTGGACTGATTCGAGAGGTAGCGATGCGGAGTCGCTTTGCCAAGCCCCACGCCGCTTTTCCTCACCGAAGCATCAGCGCGCGTGGCCGATTTGCCAGATCGCGGCGCAATTCTGCGCTGAAGCCGAAGGATTCCGCCAACGCAGAGACGGCTTCGGCCTGGCCAGCGCCAATTTCGAAAATCGCGGTCCCGCCCGGCGCAAGCAGCTTGCCAAGCTGTGGGATGAGGGCGCGATAGTCGTCAAGCCCCTCCGGCCCGGCGAACAGCGCGCTGGCGGGTTCCCAGTCGCGCACCTGCGAGTCGAGCGCTGCCTCCGCTTCGACATAGGGCGGATTGCACAGGATGAGGTCGAAGGTGCCGAGATTATCGGCCCAGCCGGGGGTCTGCCAGTTGCGGTGACACCATGTGCTGCGCTGTGCCAGCCCCAGCGCGGCGGCATTGGCTGAAGCCACGGCGAGCGCAGCTTCGGATGCGTCCACAC
>JAKFWB010000210.1 GCA_021732945.1 Porphyrobacter sp. | reverse complement strand
CAATCGCGTCGATATTGGCGGTGCAGATGAAGGCGTTGGCAAGCCGATCCTCCCCGGCACGGGGAAGGGGACCATCCGTCAGGATGGTGGAGGGGCGAGCGGTGTCCGCCTCTCCACCCCGACCCTGCGGGTCGCGGTCCTCCTCCCCTGAAGGGGAGGATTTACACACAAAATACTTCTGGTTCACCCGCGCGGTGAGCTGGATCACCTCAGGCGGCACGTCGAGGAACGCCTCGTCGAACCGGCCGAGGAGCGGCACCGGCCATTCGGTCAGCCCCGCATTCTCGATCACCAACCCCTCATCGGCAACCAGCGTCAGCCCAGCCTCGGCGGCGACGCGGGCTGCGCCGTCGCGGATCAGTTTGCAGCGTTCGGAGAAATGGACGATCACATGCGCCGCGCGCAAGGTTTCGACATAGGCCCCGGCAATGGCGATCTCGACCGGGCCAGAATGATGGAAGCGGTGTCCCATCGTCGTGCGCCCGCTCGTGATCCCGTCAATCTCGCATGGGACCACCGCATCGTCCAGCAAGGCGATAATGCCCGAAAGCGGCCGCACCCAGCGCAGCGATTCCGTGTTGAGCGACGCTGCGCCCCAGCGCATCGATTTGGGCCAGGGAAAGGCGCGGATGATTGCGGGGATGGTTTCGGCGAGCACCTCTGCTGTGTCGCGCCCCGGCTTCTCGACCACGGCGAAATACACGCCGCCGCGCTCTTCCAGCTGATCGGCAGTGAGGCCAACCTTGCGGAGGAAACCTTCCAGCGCTTGCGGCGGTGCGCCGAGTTTTGGCCCCTTGGTTTCCTCGCTCACAGCCTCGGTGGCAAGCGGCAGATCCTTGGCAATCAGGGCCAAGCGGCGCGGTGTAGCGAAGGTTTCGACCGAACCCGCGGCCAACCCGGCCTTGGCCAGCGCCTCGGCCAACAGCCGCGCCAGATCCTCTTTGGCCTTGGGCTGCATCCGGGCGGGGATTTCCTCGCAGCGCAGTTCGAGCAGGAAGTCAGCCATTATGCTTCCTCCCCACTCGTCATTGCGAGCGAAGCGAAGCAATCCATGGCATGACGTCCCACCGCGCAGCTCCGCCGGTTGATGGGCCGGTTGATGGATTGCCGCGTCGCCTTCGGCTCCTCGCAATGACGAAGTGAAGTAGTCACAGCATCCACCCCGGATATTTTGCTTCCCATTCCGGCGTCATCTTCGCTGCGTAAGCCTCGCAGGATGAGCGAGCCAGATCGCGCACGCGGCCCATGTAGCTGGCGCGTTCCTGCACCGAGATTACGCCGCGTGCTTGGAGGAGGTTGAACACATGGCTCGCCTCGATCGCCTGTTCGTAAGCGGCGATGGGAACGCCAGCGGACAGGGCGTTGCGGCACTCGGCCTCAGCCTTGGCGAAGAGGTCGAACAGCGCATCGGTATCCGCGACCTCGAAATTCCACTTCGACATCTGGCGTTCGTTCTCAAGGAAGACGTCGCCGTAAGACACGCCCGAGGAATTGAACGCCAGATCATAGACGTTGTCGACGCCCTGGATGTACATCGCGAGGCGCTCCAGCCCATAGGTCAGCTCGCCCGCCACCGGCTTGCAATCAAAGCCGCCCATCTGCTGGAAATAGGTGAACTGGGTGACTTCCATCCCGTCGCACCACACTTCCCAGCCCAGCCCCCATGCGCCGAGCGTCGGGCTTTCCCAGTCGTCCTCGACAAAGCGAATGTCGTGCGCCAGCGGATCGATGCCGATGGCGCTGAGGCTCTTGAGGTAGAGTTCCTGAATATCCGACGGCGAGGGCTTCAGGATCACCTGATACTGGTAATAGTGCTGGAGCCGGTTGGGGTTCTCGCCATAGCGCCCGTCGGTCGGGCGGCGGCAGGGCTGCACGAAGGCGGCGTTCCACGGCTCCGGCCCGAGCGCGCGCAGGGTGGTCGCCGTGTGGAACGTGCCCGCGCCCATGCGCATGTCATAGGGCTGGAGGATCACGCAGCCCGCCTCAGCGCTCCAGAAGTCGTGGAGCGTCAGGATCATGTCCTGAAACGAGCGCGCCGGATCGCGCGGTGCAGGGGTGAAAGAGGGTGCAGCACTCATGGCGGCTCGCCATGGCGGAACACCCCCACAGCGTCAATGCCGCAGCGCAGCACGTGGAGGGAAAGCGCCTTAGGCACCCGGTTCCTACGCGGTGGCGCGGCTGTTTTCGAACCCTCGTAGTCATGAAGACACGACAGAAAGTTAGGTGAACTTGACATAGTCAGCGAATCGCGACATAAAGTCAGGCATACCTGACACAGGGCCCCGCACAATGGCAGCTGAAAAGCGCACCAAACTCTACCTAACACAGGCCCACGTCGGCGCGTTGGCCACGATCGCCGTCGCTCTGGCATTTTCTTTTGGAGCCAATGACTTCTTCAAGGGTCTGAGTATCGGCATTATGATCATCCCGCTCGGCGTGATGTTCATCCACCGGTTCCGTGACGAGTATATCGAGACCCTGTGGCACGCAGGCACCTCACTGGCTTTTGCCGCTATGGTGTTCGTGTTCCTCGTCCTGCCGTTCCTCGAAGCTTTCTACGATGGCTTTACCGGCAACGAGAGCGGACGGGATATTCCCGCCGAACTCGCCGGGTTTCTGGCCATCGTCGCCTTCTACGTCGGCTTTCACATACGCTGGCTGAGGGGGCTGCGGTGAAAAACCGCCTCAAAGTCCTGCGCGCCGAACGCGATTGGTCACAAGCTGAGCTGGCCATGCAGCTCGATGTCTCGCGTCAGGCGGTCAACGCCATCGAGACCGGCAAGCACGATCCTTCCCTCCCGCTCGCGTTTCGGATTGCGCGGCTGTTCGACATGCCCATTG
>JAKFWB010000357.1 GCA_021732945.1 Porphyrobacter sp. | reverse complement strand
TTGTCCACACCGGGCAGATCAATCGCCCGCATAGTCGGATCAAGCGTTGCGAACAGAAGGTCCTCGGCCATCACTTCGGCCCCCGTCAGGCGGTTGAACAGGGTCGATTTGCCCGCGTTGGTATAGACCACCAGCGCGATAACCGGCCAAGGTGCCCTGCCCCGCCGGTCGCGGTGGAGCGTGCGGGTCTTGCGAACCTGATCAAGCTCGCGGCGCAGTCGCCCCATCCGCTGGCGGATCATCCGCCAGTCAGCCTCGATCTGGGTTTCACCAGGGCCGCCGAGGAAGCCGAAGCCCCCGCGCTGGCGCTCAAGGTGGGTCCAACTGCGCACCAACCGGCTCTGCTGATAATCAAGATGCGCGAGTTCAACCTGCAAACGGCCCTCGGCAGTCGCCGCGCGTTCCCCGAAGATCTCCAGGATCAGCCCGGTGCGATCGATCACCTTGCGCTTGAGCTTGTCTTCAAGGTTGCGCTGCTGGATCGGTGTGAGCGCGCCATCGACGATGACCAGCTCAGCCTCATATTGTTCGCACCACACCGCGATATTCTGAACCTGACCAGACCCGAACAGGGTGTTCGGCTGCATCTTGCGCACCGGCAGCACAGCCGAATGCGCAATCACCACGCCGATTGCGAGCGCCAGCCCTTCAGCCTCGGCGACGCGCTCGGCAGAATCGAGGTCGTAGCGCAGCACGCGGATATCCGGGCACAGCACCAGCGCCCGCGCGCCGCGAGTGACCTCTTCCTGAAGATCGCTGTCAAAGCTCAGTCGTCTGTCCCGTCATGTTCGCCGTCATCTTCATCGGTGCTGAGGTCAACAGGCGTAGCGGGCTGAATGGTCGAAACCGCGTGCTTATAAGCGAGCTGCACCGCCCCGTCGCGTTCCAGCATCATGCAGAACAGATCATAGGCGGCAATCCGGCCTTGCAGCATCACGCCGTTCACGAGGAACATCGTCACCTGTACATGGGCGTCCGCCACCCGGCTGAGGAAGATATCCTGCAACAGCTTCTGCTTCTTGCCGCCGGCCTGGCTGGCGAACTGCTCGGGATCGAGCGACTGGCCTGGCATGATGGTGCTGATCGCATGCTTATAGACCAGCTGTGACTGACCATCGCGGCGCAGCAGGATCGAGAAATTGTCAAACCAGGTGACAATGCCTTGCAGCTTGACACCCTTGACCAGAAACATGGTGACGGGAATCTTGTTCTTGCGCAGCAAGTTAAGGAACGCATCCTGCAAATTTCCGGCGCGGGCAGGTGCGGTGCCACTATCGGCCTTGCGCGGCTCTGCCGTGGCGCTGGCCCGCGTCACTGGCCGGGGGGAGAGGGTTCGTCCACTGGACATTACTGTGGCTCCTTTTATTGGCGGCCGCCTTTGCGGTCCGCAAGTTCGGGGGTGTTGCCGGTTCTGATCGCAACACTAACCGTGAGCCATCATGCCGCCTGAAGACAGCCGGGACAAGGCTTGATTTTGCGGCAATATACCGTTCGCCGCCGCCGATTACTCGTCGTCGCGGCGGTCGGCCATGCCCAGCAGCTTCAACTTGCGATGGAGCGCCGATCGTTCCATGCCGATAAAGCTCGCAGTTTTTGAGATATTGCCGGAAAAACGACGGATTTGGATCGCCAGATATTCGCGCTCAAAGCTCTCCCGCGCCTCGCGCAGCGGCACGCCCATGATCGCCGAAAGGCTATCGCCCGTCATCCCGATATGCCCGCCGATAATCTCGGGCGGGAGCATGTCCGGTTCCACCAGGCCGAGCTTTTCGCGCGGGGTCATGATGATGGTGCGCTCCACCACATTGCGCAATTGCCGCACATTGCCCGGCCAGTCATAGGCTTGCAGCGCCGCCATCGCTTCAGCCGAAATGTCTGGCGGGGCAAGCCCTTGATCATTCGAATAGCGGGTGAAGAAGTGCTCAGCCAAGGCAGGGATATCCTCGCGCCGCTGTGACAAGGCGGGCAGAACTACCGGCACCACGTTGAGGCGGTAGAACAGGTCTTCACGAAAGCGCTTTTCGGCCATTTCGATGGTGAGATCGCGCGTGGTTGAAGACACCACCCGGACATCGACGCCAATCTGACGGCTGCCGCCA
The DNA here is from genome assembly GCA_021732945.1 of Porphyrobacter sp. Lineage (GTDB taxonomy): Bacteria > Pseudomonadota > Alphaproteobacteria > Sphingomonadales > Sphingomonadaceae > Erythrobacter. Next base: position 743 of record JAKFWB010000357.1, on the reverse strand, counting down.
ACCCGCACAAAACTCTGATCGGTCAGCACCCGCAGAATGCGCGCCTGCGTGGACAGCGGCATGTCCGCAATCTCGTCAAGATACAGGGTGCCGCCATCGGCCAGTTCAAGCAGACCCGGCCGCACCTGTTTGCCGCCCGCTTCTTCGCCGAACAATTCCTGTTCGAACCGCTCGGGCGTGATCCGCGCCGAATTGACCAGCACAAACGCACCATCGGACCGGGCGCTCCAGGCGTGCAGCAACCGCGCTGCGACTTCCTTGCCTGAGCCGGGGGGGCCGGAGATGAGCACTCTGCTGCCAGTGCTTGCCACCCGCTTCAAGGTGGCGCGCACGGCATTGATCGAGGGGGAATGGCCGGTGAATTCCGCGCTGCCCCAGCTGCCTTCGCGCAGCCGCGAATTCTCCCGCCGCAGCCGCTGGGTCTCGGTCGCGCGTTCGACCAATAGCAGCAAGCGCTCAGCCTCGAACGGCTTTTCGATGAAATCCATCGCCCCGCGCCCGACTGCGGCGACTGCGGTGTCGATATTGCCGTGTCCGGAGAAGATGATCACCGGCAAGTTTGGCTCGCGCGCCTTGATCGCGTCGAGCAGCTCCAGCCCGTCCATCTGGCTGCCGTGGAGCCACACGTCGAGCAAAACGAGGCTGGGGCGGCGTTCGTCTATCGCGGCCAGCGCCTCGGTGCTGTCGGCGGCGGTGCGGCACGCATAGCCTTCGTCGCCGAGCACGCCGGCCACGAGCTCGCG
>JAKFWB010000534.1 GCA_021732945.1 Porphyrobacter sp. | reverse complement strand
CTTACAGGCACGCCGATTCCGTCTGCACCGGCGATAATGCAGGGCAAATAAGGCCAGGATTGACGCAGATCGGTCGCAATCTGGATCGGATTTCGCAACCGTAATGCCGCGAAAATGTCGCGCGGGGGACATGCGGGGCGGGCAAAGGGTCACCCAGTTGATCCGCCCGCCGCAGCCTGTCCGGCGCTCCCATGCGCCTTAGCCATGCTCAACGGCCCGCGGCCCGGTTGCGAGAGCCTGCTGCATGTCGAAAAGCCTCCTCATCTGCGATCTGACGCAGAGCTGGTCACCCACCGGAGGGGGTGGCATTTCCACTTACCTCAAGGAAAAACGGCAATATTTCCTTGATCATTCGGAGCACCGCTTGCTCCAGATTGTGCCGGGGCCGGAAGACCGGATCACGGTGGAAGGGCGCACGATCTTCGCCGAGGTGGCTGCGCCGCTGGTGTGGGGCAGCCCCAATTACCGCTGGATCAACCGCAATGACGCGGTGTTCGCCCTGCTGCGCGAATATCAGCCCGACATCATCGAAAGCCTGTGCCCGTGGGTGCTGCCGTGGATCGCGATCCGCCACCGCTGGCGCTATCCCAACACTGCGCTGGTGGCGGGATACCGCACCGATTTTCCCACCGCGCAGGTCTACCGCGTCGGGCGGCAGTGGTTTGGCGACACGCTGGGCGCGGGCTTCCGCCAGTTGGCGTTTGCCTATGCTTGGCTGACCTATCACCGGTTTGACCGGGTCTATACTCTCAATCAGGAAGCGCGCGCGATGCTGGGCTGGCTGGGCTATCACAACACCGGCGTGCTGGGGCTGGGCGTTGATGTCGACCGGTTCTCGCCCGGCCACCGCGATTCCGGCTTCCGGCGCGAAATGGGTCTGCCTGAGAACGATGGTCCGCTGCTGATCTATGCCGGGCGGCTCGACAATGAAAAGCGCGCCTATGTGCTGGTCGAAATGTTCAAGCAGCTCCCGCGAGAATTGGGCGCGGCGATGGTGCTGATGGGCGATGGCAAGCTGCGCGACGTGCTGATCGATGAAGCCAAGGGCCTGCCAATCGCCTTTCCGGGCTATGAGACCGACCGCGCCGCGCTCGCCCGTGCGCTGGCCTCAAGCGACATTTATGTGAGCGGTATGGCGGACGAGACTTTCGGCATTTCGGTGCTCGAAGCCCAGGCATCGGGCCTGCCGGTGGTGGGTGTGGCGGCGGGCGCCATGCCGGAACGTGTGCCTGAAGGCACCGGCATGCTCGGCCCGGTGGACGATCCGGTGGCGATGGCGCGCGGCGTGGCAGAGGTGTGGCGCGAAGACTATGCGGGCAAGCGCGCGCGCAGCATCGCGCTGGCCGGATCGCATAACCGCTGGCAGCAAACCTTCGAGCAGCTGATCAATGTCGAATATGCCGAAGCGCTGAAGTCGCGCGATGCGCGCATCCGTGGATCGTGGATCGGCGGTATGCGACAGGCCACGAACGCCTCTTGACCCAGTCGTCCCATCCCAATCCTCCGCTGGTGCCCTGGCAGCGCCTGCCGCGCCGCACACTGGCGATAGCGCTGTCGGTATTACCGCTGATGGCGCTCGCCAATGTCGGGGTGCTGGTCTGGTCGCTGGACGGGATCAATCTGGCCGACCGGATCGCCGTGCCGGGCTTCCTGGTGCTGGCAGTGGTGACGACGTTTTTGCCGATGGTCGCCAATTCGCTGCGATTGGCACTATGGGGGCGGTTCCTGGGGGTCGGCCTTGGCTTTCGCGGCGGGCTCAAGGTTGTCACCGGCACGATCGTGGCCAATTCGATCACCCCTTCGGCCGCAGGCGGAGTGCCGCTCAAACTGCTGTTTCTGATGGGCGAGGGGGTTTCGTCGCGCAAGGCGGCGACGCTGATCTCGTTACAGGCGGCAGAAGATGCGGTGGTGCTGGGCGTGCTGGTTGCGTTGTGCGTGGGGTTCAGCGGGTTTCAGCTGATGGATTTCGTCGCCGGACAACCTGGATTGATCGCGCGGATAGAGGGTAATCTGGCACTATTTGGCTGGATCGCGCTGGGCGTGGCTTGCGTCTTGGCGGCCGTCATCTTCGCGATTGTCAGCGGGGCAGCAGGGGCTGGACTTCAGGCCCGAGCAGCGCAGATCGGGGCGCGAATGCGCAGCTTCGCAGCGCACATGTTGCATGATTGGTTGCGCGTGCTTCGCCGCGGCAAAGGGGTGGCGCTGGCCAATCTGGTGCTGGCGCTGGTGCAATGGCTGTCACGCTTTTCACTCGCCGGGATTGTGCTGGCAGGCTTTGGGCAGGCATGGCACCCAGCGCTTTACTGGCTGCTGCAATATGTGGTGCAATCGATCAGTTCGGTGGTGCCAACCCCCGGCGGCGCGGGCGGGGCTGAGGCGGCCTTCCTGCTGATGTTTGCCCCTTTCTTGGCAAGCGGCGTGCTGGTTCCGGCGATGAGCGCGTGGCGGCTGATCTTCTTCTACCTGCCGCTGACAGGCGCTGCGGTGCTCTTTTTCCTGTTGCATCGCGCAGGCGGGCGGGCAGCGGCGCTGCGGCATGCGCGATCAGCGCGTGACAGCGCCATCGCAGGCCATACGCAACCGGCCGAATAGAGCGGCCCCACTTTTCGCTGAAAAACTGGGAAAAATGGTCGGGGTGACAGGATTCCAGCAAATAGCTGGAATCACTTAAGAAAATAAGGCATATTCCCCTACACAGCACCTGCACAGTTATGGAACTCCGCGCGCTTTCGCTCCAAACCTGCACAGTTTCTGCACAGCGGAGTATGGGAATGGCGTTCATCATCGACAAGGAGGTTCTGAAAACCGGCCTGATCATTTTCAGGCGCGGCGATGTCGAACACCG
>JAKFWB010000117.1 GCA_021732945.1 Porphyrobacter sp. | reverse complement strand
CTCGCGCTGCTCTTCCGCCTCGCCAGCTACGCGCTGCCTGTCTATGCCGGGCTCACTTGTGCTTTCCTGCTGCTCGGCCACGATGTTGGCCATCTCGGAGCAATCCTAGGCGGACTGGCGGCAGGCCTTGCCACGCTTCTGATTGGACAGGGCCTCATCGCCTTTGTCCGCTCTCCCATGCTCCGTGTCGGGATCGCGTTCCTCTTTGCCATATCCTGCGCGAACTGGGCTTGATCGATGAGCTATCGCTCAAATCCCACATTGCCGATCGCGCCCGCTTCTTTGCCAGCCGGGAGCGGATGGACAAGCTCGTCCGGTTCATCGCGCCCGGCGACGGTGCCTATCAGATCGACCTCAAGATCATGGCGGTGCTGGCCCGCGCACCGCAGCCGCAGCTCTCGCAGATTCTGCGCATCTTGCTGGCCGAACTCGATCCCCAGGACCTGACGGCCGACAGCAAGACACTGGCTGAATTCCAGCGCTTTGGCGTGGAGCAGGCCTTCTGGGACTTTGTCGCGCAAGAGTTTCGCTATGCCGACGAAGGGCCATGCCTGCGCAACCTGCTGCTGCGTCTTTTCGCCACGGACTTTGCCCGCCATGTGACCGGCAAGGTTCCGGTGTCGCTGACGCATTTGGTACTGCCCAACGGCGGCGGCTCCAACGCGATCGTGTTCATGGACGGGTGGCGCGATTCCAGCACCCACCAGCGATCCTATGATGCCCTCTCCGCCATCATTGCCGAAGATCTGCGGATCAAGAGCCAGCTGAGCGGTTTCGCGCTGGCCGATCTCGAGATGGTGCACAGCTTCCTCGATGTTGAGAAGCGATTGGCATCTCTGCTTGTGCGCGAAGTGCTGGATGCTTCTGAAACGGTCAATGCCGCGCGGATCACGGATATCGCGCGCAGTCGCCAGAATGCATATTGGGCCAACGCCGAGAAACCGTCGACCGAAGATGCGCCCCGCGCAGCCCTGCACAGCGTTTACGATGCGATCATCCATGCTGGCGCATTTCTGGCACTCAAGGGTGAAGTGGGTGCGCATGTGCGCAGCAACACCGCCTCTGAAACGTGGAAACTCTACACTGATCGCCTCTACCGCTTCGACCAGCTCTATCGCCTGTTCGGCGAGGCGGCAGACGTGGCGGAAGCCCAGAACTGGGATGTTCTCAAAGACCTGCGCAGCCATATCGAGGATGTGTATGGCAACTGGTATCTGGCCGAGTTGGGGAATCTGTGGACCAGTCAGGCAGAGGCGGAATTGTTGCCTGCCTGGCATTTGCCGAACATCATCAACCAGTATGATTTCTTTGCCCGTGAGGTGCAGCCGGTTCTGGATGCAGACCCCGGTCGGCGCGTCGTCGTGATCATCTCGGATGCATTCCGGTACGAAGCGGCGCAGGAACTGTTTGCCGCCATGCGGGGAACCGACCGCTATCAGGCGACGATGGATTCGATGCTCGGTGTCCTGCCATCCTACACCGCGCTGGGCATGGCCTCGCTCCTCCCGCACGGGCAATTGGCCTATGCGCCGGACGGCTCGGTGCAGGTCGATGGAAAATCATCCAGTGGTTTGGAGGCGCGCAAAAAGCTGCTTGAGGCAGTGGGCGGGATCGCGATCAAGGCATCCGATCTGATGGAAATGAAGAAGGAGGACGGCAAAGCCTTCTTCAAGCCCTATCGCGTGATCTACGTCTATCACAACCAGATTGATCAGACGGCGGACACTGGCAACGAGGAGAAGACCTTCGTCGCCGTCCGGACGACGATCGATGAGTTCGCGGCGCTGGTTCGCCGGGCATTCACGTTCAACTGTAATCGCGCGATTGTAACCGCCGATCACGGCTTTCTGTTCCAAAGCGCGCCTCCCGGCGACGGCCACAAGAACGCGATCAAGACCCGGCCGGAAGGGGCGGTGATCGCCAAGAAGCGCTATCTGATTGGAACCGATCTCGGCAGCAATGATGGCGCCATCAGCGGCGATATCGCCGCTACCGCGAAAGCCAGCACCGATACCCATAGCTTCAACAAATCCGCCGCCTACATCCGCCAGCGCCTGACGGAAAACAGCGTCCGGGTTGCAGACAAGCGGGTGCGGTTCGTGACCGTCGATGCCTATGTCGCGGCTGGCGGCAGCGTGATGCGCGACCTGTTTGAGGAGGATGACGGGGGCTGGCTCACCGATCCTGCACTGCTCGACCGCTTGGTCGACGCGAAACTTGCCGCCGAGGGCAACCGCATTGGCACTGAAGGCTGGAAATGGGTAGCGACTGCCGTCGACCTGCCATGGAATGCGACCAACGGACACCGTGAGATTGTTGGCGCAGAATTGCCGATGACTGAGGACGAGCAGGCAAGGCTCACGGTGCTTCAGGCTGAAATCGAGCAGATCGAGACCGAATGGGCCGACGACCCCAACGTGCCGCAGGACGTCTATGCGCGGATCGAAGGGCTTGAAACGGAAATCGGCCAGCTGGTCGACCGGCCCATGATTTTCGATCCTGCCGAAATGGCAATCGCGGGTGCCTTTGTGACCATCGAGGCGGATGGTTCGCTTTGCATTGAGCGGGGCTACGTCCGAGCCGAAGACGAACCGGTGGCGGAAGTGGGCGGCGAAGACGATGACTCCGGGGTCGATCCCGGTTCGGGCGAGCCAATACCTGGCGCAAACCACAACGGGACCGCACCAAACGCCAGCGGTTCAGCACCTATCGGAACTGAAGAAGAAGATGCCGACGACGACATCCTCAAGCCGTTGCCCGACCGCCTGGTTGCCGACCTGACCGCCTGGCGCACACTCGCGTTGCAGGATGCCTTTGCCCAAAGCCCCGCTACCGCCTTCGCGACGGTGCT
>JAKFWB010000267.1 GCA_021732945.1 Porphyrobacter sp. | reverse complement strand
GGCATTGTAGTTGCGCACGTTGAAGAACGCGCCGTAGCGTTCAAAATCGGCCGTCAGATTGCCGATGACCACGCCGGGCGCTTCACCCGAAGGCGACAGCGCCAGCCGCACCTTGAGGCCGGGGATGTCATTGGCATTGAGCAGGATGCGTTCGGCATCGCGTTCGTTGAGCGGATCAAGCGCCTGTAGAGGCTCAAGCACCCGGGCCAGCGCGTCGCGATAGGGCCCGGCATCGCCGCTGACGCGAATTTCGGAAATCCGCGCCGAAATCACATCGAGCTGCAAGGTGCCCGCCAGATCCTGCTGCGGCACCTGCACGCTGGCAATCCAGCCATCTTCGCGCAGCGCCTGATTCGCGGCGTCGCGCACAACGCACACCACCCGAATCGGCTGGAGCCCCTGCGGCGCACTGATCCGCGCCAATGACCGCGCCAGCTTGTCATCCAGCGGCACGCCGCGCACATCACCGAACTTGACCGCGTTGATCGTGACCTTCAACTCACTGTCATCAAACGGGCATGGGGCCTTTAATCCGCCATCGCGTTCCACGCGCAAGCCCTTGGCCTGCGCCTCTCTTTCGCTGTCAGGGAGGCGCAGATCATTCGCTGATTGCCCGTTGGACTGCGCCACCGCAGGAGCCGCTGCCGCAATCGCACAGAGCGAAACAAAGGCACCGATGTGGGCTGTAGCAAACTTCATTCAGCTTCCCCCCGGAACTGCTATGTGCGGCGGCACGCACAGGGCGCCGTGCCCAAGCCGACGGGTAAGGGAATATTAACCACCCCGTTACGAGTCAACGAAAAGGCGCAAAATAAAGCGCTGGACTTGCTCGCTCAATTCTGACGGGCGACCATTGGCCAATCGCGGGCTCAAGAATTGCTTGAACAGCGGCCGACGCAATACGCCAGGACTGCCGCGCCCGCTGCTCAGCCCTTGGCCGCGTGCTCTGAGCGGGCCAGTTCGTGCAGCCAGTCGGCGTGGCGCGGAGCTTTCTTGGTCTGCGACCATTCTTCCAGCATCACCGGAGCCACTCGGGCGAGCTCGGCATATTGCTCCGCCGTGCCGATATCGGCGGCGAGTTCCACACGGTGACCGTTGGGATCGAAGAAATAGATCGATTTGAAGATGCCGTGATGGGTAGGGCCAAGCACATCGATGCCTTGCGCCTCGATATGCGCCTTGGCCCGCAACAGCTGCTCTTCGGACGCAACCCGAAGGGCCAGATGCTGCACCCAAGCGGGCGTGTTTTCATCTCGTCCCATGTCGGGTTGATGGGGCAACTCGAAAAACGCGAGGATGTTCTCGTTCCCGGCGTCGAGGAAGATGTGCATGTAGGGATCAAACTCGCCGGTCGAAGGCACGTGATCCTCTGCAAAAGCAGTGGTGTAGGTCATGCCGAGAACGCGGGCGTACCACTCCACGGTTTCCTTCGCGTCCTTGCATCGGTAGGCGGCGTGGTGAATTCCGGCGAGGGATACGGGGTGGGTCATTGGTGAATTCCTCTCATCCGTTCGCCCTGAGCTTGTCGAAGGGCTGCACTTTCTTTGGCACCGTGGGTTGAAGAAAAAGACAGTGCTTCGACAAGCTCAGCACGAACGGGTTGAGGCTACTCCGCCGGTTCGCCCACTTCGAGTACACCGCGCAAAATCTGGTCGCGCTCCATGCTTTCGAACAGGGCCTTGAAATTGCCCTCACCAAAGCCGTCGTCGCCCTTGCGCTGGATGAATTCGAAGAACACTGGGCCGACCTGCGCCTGCGCGAAGATCTGGAGGAGGAGGCGGGGCGCGCCACCATCCGTCGTTCCATCGAGCAGGATACCGCGCATCTTCAGCGCATCGACATCCTCGCCGTGACCCGGCAGACGTTCCTCGAGCATCGCGTAATAGGTTGCAGGAGGCGCGGTCATGAAGGGCACGCCGAGCTTTTGCAGGCGGTCCCAGCAGGCCAGCAGATCGTCGCAGATCAGCGCGATGTGCTGGATGCCCTCGCCATTAAAGGCGCGCAGGAATTCCTCGATCTGGCCTTTCCCGCCCTCGCCCTCTTCGTTCAAGGGAATGCGGATCTTGCCATCGGGCGCGGTCAGCGCCTTTGACGTCAGCCCGGTATATTCGCCCTTGATGTCGAAGAATCGGATTTCGCGGAAGTTGAACAGGGTCTCGTAGTAGTCGGCCCAATACTTCATCCGCCCGGTGTAGACATTGTGGGTGAGGTGATCGATCGTATGGAAGCCCGCGCCTTCGAGATAGGGATCAACGCCGGGAAGGTGTTCGAAGTCAATGTCGTAGATCGTCAGATTGTTGCCCGCCCCGGCATAGCGATCAACCAGATAGAGGATCGCCCCGCCGATTCCGCGGATCGCCGGGATGCGCAGTTCCATCGGGCCGGGGTCGTTGGCAACCGGCTCTGCCCCTTGGGCGATCAGGTGGGCATAGGCCTTGGCCGCATCGCGCACGCGGAACGCCATCCCGCAGGCCGAAGCGCCGTGCTCGCGCGCGAAGTACCATGCGGCGCTGCGCGGTTCGTAATTGGCGATGAAGTTGATGCCGCCCTGACGCCACAGGTGCACGTCCTTGGAACGGTGCTGCGCGACGCGGGTGAAGCCCATCGCTTCGAGCACCGGCTCGAGCATGCCCTTCTCGGGGGCGCAGAACTCGACAAATTCGAACCCGTCGAGGCCCACGGGGTTTTCGAAAAGGTCCTTGGTGGCCGCGTTCATGGCAGTGATCCCCTCAGCCGCGAGATAGTTTCAATTGAAACCAACTACCCGGAAGCGCCGATTCGTTCAAGAGCGGCGCGGGATCAGCTATAGCACCTAACCCGCAGCGACCCGCCCGATATTGACCCCGCCCGCTT
>JAKFWB010000266.1 GCA_021732945.1 Porphyrobacter sp. | reverse complement strand
GGAACAATGGTGCGAGGCTTATCTGTGATGGCGAGCGCTGGTGGACAGGGAGCCGTGCTGTGACGGCGTGCCCGTTTTGCCTCTCTCAACGGCTTCGGTCGCTGTATCCGGTCCATGCCGGCGAATGCGTCACGTCCGACTTGCGGATCGTCCCGGACTCCTCGATCGCCAACCGGCTCTGCGAGACATGCGGCTTCATCTTCAACGCCGGCGGTCCGCGCGGGAACACCGAAGAGTTCTACGGCAAAAGCTATCGGTTGCGCATGCACGCCGACGGCGCGCAGAACATCAATTTCTCAGGTCGGGGCGCGGTTCCAATGGCGCGTGCCGTGGCGGACTTCCTGATCGAGCAGACAGGCGGGGCTGAAAGCGGCGCGATCCTCGAGGCCGGGGCCGGCAAGGGCGAGTTTCTCGTGCAGTTCCTGCAGTCGATGCCAGGCTGGCGGGCGACCGCCTTCGAGCCGAGCACGGCTGCGGCGCGTCTGGCCGAGCGACTGCCCGATGTCCGCGTGATTCACGGTGGATTTCAGGACGTGGCCATCGCGGAGCGCTTCGACGTCGTCGCTTCGGTTGCCGTGATCGAACATGTCGAGCAGCCCTACGAGTTCATGCTCTGGCTCAGGGAGCGCATGAAGCCGCAGGGCCGGATGCTGCTGACCTTCCCGGATTTCGCGCGCAATCCCAACGATCTGTTCTGCGTCGATCATCTCTCCAAGATTTCCGAGCCGCATCTGCGGATGATGGCGCGGCGCGCCGGACTTTCGGTGACGGCGACGCGCCATGTCGGCATCGCGCTGCTGGTCGCGCTCGAATGGGCGGAGCCCGAACCGCAGATCGTGCCGGTTCTGCCTGCGGCCGAGCAGATTCTTGCACGCAATATCGCCCTGGCCGGCGAGATGGTCGCGGCGGTCGCCGCCGCGCGCAGCGCCGCATCCGAGCGCGGCGAGGCTTTTGCGGTCTTCGGTCTCGGCATGGCCGGGCTGGTGGCGCCCGTGCTGCATGGGTTTCCGCGTTCCGAGATCGCCGCCTATATCGACGAGAACCCGACCATGCAGGGGCTGACGATCGGCCAGAGCCCGGTGGTCGGACTGGAAGAGATCATGCTGCGGAGCATCCGCCACATCGCGCTCTCCGTCAGCCCGATCTATCGCGAGCAGGTGACGGGAAAGCTCAAGCCCTATGGCGTCACGATCCATGTCTGAGCTGCAGGGGACGGCCATCGCTAGATTGGCCCGTACAGTCGCATTAGGAGAACGAAGATAATGAGCCTTGCTGCCGCCGTTCGATCGAATGCGCTTGTTGCCGGGCCGTTGGAGCTAGTCGCTCTCTGTCTGAAGCGGAGGGAACTGCTCCGCGAGATGACGGATCGCGAGCTCAACGCTGGACACGCAGGGCATAGCCTCGGGGGGCGTTGGGTCTACATTCATCCAATCATGATCGTGGGGACGTATCTGCTCATTCTGGGCTTCGTGATCGGCAGCAAAATCGCGGTTTCCGGATCGTTTCCGGGGGATTATCCAAGCTATATCCTTGTGGGGCTCGTTCCCTGGCTGGTAACGCAGAATGTTCTGATACGCGGCGCCGGCGCGCTTCTCGGTCAGGCGGGACTTGTGAAGCAGGTCGTGTTCCCGATCGAGATCATCCCCACGGCCATCGTAGTTGCGGTTTTTGCTTCTTTCGTCCCTGCTTTTATTCTCGTCCTGGCCTATAAATTTGTGTTCGGCGGAGGGCTGCCGATAACAATATTGCTGCTGCCGTTTGTAGTGGTTATGCACTTCATGTTCGTGTGGGGATTATCGCTTTTGTTCGCAGCAATTACTGTATTCATGCGAGATGTGCGGGAACTTGTGACTGTATTTTGTATAGTAGCAATGTATTTTACACCCGCAATCTACCTTCCTGATTGGGCTCCTCCGCTCATCAGGCCCATCCTTTATCTAAATCCCTTTAGCTACATCACTTGGGTTTATCAGGATGTGGTTTTCTTTGGCGAAATTCTCCATCCGGTTGCATGGGTTGTTTCGTTTTTGCTTACGGTCACGTCAATTTATGGCGGCGCCTATGTATTCCGAAAGCTGAAGCCGTTCTATGGGAATGTGCTATGAATGATATCGCAAAATCGCATGAATTTAACGAAGAAGTGGCTATTCATGTTCATAATATTAGTAAATCCTACAAGATTTACGACCGCAGCGGTGATATGTTGCGTGAAGTTTTTACAGGAAAACAGAGACATCGCGATCATTGGGCTTTGCACAACATTTCTTTCGATGTCCCAAAGGGGAAAGTCGTAGGGATCATTGGTCCAAACGGTTCTGGAAAAAGTACACTTCTTCGTATCATTGCTGGATTGCTCGATTCGACCTCAGGCGCTGTCCAGGTAAACGGACGTATCTCAGCCATCCTCGAGCTTGGCACGGGTTTTCATCCTGATTTTACTGGTCGCGAGAACATTGTCACCGGGGGCCTTTGCCTCGGCATGACCCGAGAAGAGATCGAGAAAAAGATTCCGTGGATCATTGATTTCAGCGAGCTTCACAACGCTATCGATCAGCCGTTCCGAACCTATTCAAGCGGCATGCAGGCGCGCTTGACCTTCGCGACGGCGATCTCCGTCGATCCCGAGATATTCATTGTTGACGAGGCACTTGCTGCGGGCGACGCCTATTTTGTCGGCAAGTGCATGCGGCGCATTCGCGAAATCTGTGATGGCGGCGCGACGGTTCTGTTCGTGTCGCATTCTGAGGGCCTGATCGGTGAGCTTTGCGACCAAGCCATCTGGATCGAGAATGGCCAGGTCGTGATGAAAGGCGAGGCTCAGCCGCTTGCCAAAGCTTATATTCAGAGTGTATGG
>JAKFWB010000131.1 GCA_021732945.1 Porphyrobacter sp. | reverse complement strand
CACCAGATCGAGCGTCGGCGCCATCACGAACAGGCTGAGGAACAGCGCGAGCCCCGCCAGCACCTGCCCCGGCGGTGAACCTTGCAACCCCAGCGCTTGCCGCAGGATCGCCAGCACCACCAGAATTCGCAGGAAGCTCGTCATCATCAGCACCAGTGATGGCAGGATGGTGAGCAGGCCCATCACCACCAGCAGCTGCAATGACATGCTCAAGGGCGTATCATCGCCAGCCCCTTGATCGCCCAGCGCGCGTTCGATAGCGCTTCCCACGCCCGCCGACACCGGATCGGGCACAGTGATCGGAGCAGCGGCGGCAGAGGCGATCTGCGGCGCCAGAAACATGGTTAACGCAAACAGGCACACGAGGGCCGTTCGCAGCATCGCAGCAGCGCGCATCATTCGGTCTCCGTCAGAACGCTCGCGGGGGCTTCCCCCAGCCGCACCAGTCCTTGCCGGGTGCAGCCGAGCAGGATCTCGCGGTCATGAAAGCGCACCACGGCCAGCTTCATGCCGGGCGCAACCATGCTGGTTTCCACCAGCGTCAGATGCCGCGCGCCAGCCGCTCCGGGTGCGCCGTGCAGGCGGGTTTGCAGCCAGCGGGTGAGCCACAGGCTCCCCCAGATCAGCCCGCCTAGAAGCGGCAGCAGCAGCGCGAGGCGCAGCAGATATTCAAGCATCGCCCCGCGCCCCGCTTACGCGACGTCGTCAGCGCTGACGGCCGGTTCGGCCCCAGCAGCGTCGGCAGCGGGAGGCATATCCTGCCCGTCTTCACCCACCAGGTTCACAATCCGCAGTGCAAAGCGGCCCTTGTCAGCCACCACCTCGCCGCGCGCGATCACCCGGCCATTGGCGGTGACATCAAGCAATTCGTCGGTCAGCCGGTCCAGCGCGACGGTGCTGCCTTCGCCCAGCATCAGCACATCGCGCAGCGCCATTTCAGTGCGGCCCAGTTCAACCGAAAGGCGCACGGCAACATCGCCGAAGCGGGAAAAGGCGGCAGGTTGAAAAGCGCTCATTGTGCGACACCTTCTGCAAGGGAGGGAAAACGGCTCAGGCGGATCGCCATGTGATCTTCACTGGTGCCAACCGCGCCGTGCGCGATCAGCTTTTCGCCCACCATCAGCGGCACCTGACGCCCCATCGCGAGCGGGATGGTGTCACCCGCCTTCAGGGCTTGCAGCCGGGTGAGCGACAGATCGAATTCGGCCAGCACCACGTGCAGCGGCAGCGGCACGCCGGCGAGGGGCGCGGCCAGCGGGCTGGCGGCGCTGCGCCCGGTTTTGGGACGGGCAAGGCGGCCGGTGCCGGGCAGCAGCCGGTCCATGCGTTCCGCCGCCAGCGCCAGGCTGGCCCGCCATTCGCAGCCCTGATCATTGGCGATCACAAGGGTGAGCATCAGGCACGGCGCATCGAGCGCAAAGGCCTTCAGCCGCGCCGCGCTTTCGCTGCGCACGATCACTTCACCGCGCGCCATCACGCCGGCCGGAGGGGGGGTATCGCCGTAGCTGACATTGGTGATGGCCCCGGCGATCATCGCTGCGGCTTCTTCCACCAGCAGCGCGGCAGAGCGCGGTAGCGCTTCGGGCGCGGTGGCCGCAGGCTTGCCATCGCCGCCAAACGACCGATCGGTCAGCGCCAGCGCGGCGGCAAGATCGAAGCTGAGCAGCGCGGTCTCCGCGCTCGCCCCGCACCGGATCAGGCTGTTAGCGGCGACCATCCCGATCCGCCGCAGCGCATCAGCGCCGGTCAACGCTTCGGGTTCGGACAGGGTCACCTCCAGCCGGTCACCCGAAAGCAGCGGCGACAGATCCTCAGCGAGTGTGCGGGCGAGATCGCGCCGCCATGCGGTCAGCATTTCGGCGCGCTCTTCCGGACGCGGGCCGCGCGCATGGCCATGCGCGGTCAGTTCGGCGCAATGCTGCGCAGCCGCGCGCGCAGGCGCGAAATCGTGGTTCATCCTCATTGGACGATGAACCCGCGGAAGTGCACGGCATCAACCCCGCCAAAGCCTTCGTTTTCCTCCAGCACAGCATTGATCGCTTGGGTCAGCCGCTTGGCGAGGCGTTCCTTGCCGCCTACGCCGTAAACCTCGGCTTCGGGCGTGGCGGCAAGCTGCGTCAGGATCGCGGAGCGGATCGCCAGTTCGTGATTATGCACCCATTGCAGCACGCGGCCATCGCGGCGGGTGGATACCGCAAGCTCAACCTGCACCAGCCCCGGCGAATCCGCGAGGTTGGAGGTGAAGCTTTCCTCGAACGAATAGTAGGCGGTGCGATACTTGCTGCCGCCATCGCCATAGACCGGCGGGGTTTCGTCTTTCTTCTTACCGGCGCCGGGCAGGGGATAGGCTTCATCATCACCTTTCTTCACCAGCTTGGGGGTGTCGATTTCCTCAGCGCCGTGATCGCCGCCAATCAGGCCCATGGCAAAGGCACCATAAGCCCCGCCCGCGCCGGTGCCGATCAGCAGCACTGCGCCGATGATGATCTTGATCATCCCGCCCTTGCCCGACTTGGACTTGCCCTCGTCGCCCGTCTCGGCCTTGTCCTTGGTCTTGGACATGCGCACTCACCTTCCCTGTTCACGTCTAGCCTTGGCCGCAGCCGCGTCAGGCAAATACGCCGCGCTGCTGCGGATCGGGCCGTTCTGCCTCCGCTGCGCCCGCCCGGCCGGCCACCGCATCGGTGGTGCTGGGTTGGCGCTGGCTGTGCGGATGGGCCGAACCGCCCTGTTCACGGCTGTGTGAATGGCCCAGGTATGGTTGAGACGATCCTTGCCCGCCGTTAGGGGAAGCCCCGTAGCGTTGATCCGATGTCCCATTTTGGCCCGTATTGGTGCTGGCGGTGTCTGATGCGGCGGCCACC
>JAKFWB010000326.1 GCA_021732945.1 Porphyrobacter sp. | reverse complement strand
C
This sequence comes from Porphyrobacter sp., assembly GCA_021732945.1. Taxonomy (GTDB): domain Bacteria; phylum Pseudomonadota; class Alphaproteobacteria; order Sphingomonadales; family Sphingomonadaceae; genus Erythrobacter. The sequence continues at coordinate 2,864 of JAKFWB010000326.1, read as the reverse complement.
ACCATGGTCCGGAAGAGCGAACTGCAGGACGCGGTCTGGGATGAGGTCGATTTCGAAAACGCCGTCTGGACCATCCCGAAGGAACGCATGAAGCGGTCGAAGCCGCACAATGTCTATCTATGCCGGCAGACTCTCGACATCATGATCGCGCTCAAGACCTGCGCCGGTAATTCAAGGTATCTGCTGCCGTCCCGCTACGATGCGGACGCGCCGATGTCGCGCGCAACATTCAACCGGGTCACCTACGCTGTCGTCGAACAGGCCAAGAAGGAGGGGCTGCCGCTGGAGCCGTTTACCGTCCATGATCTTCGGCGCACGGGGTCGACGCTGCTCAACGAGTTGGGCTTCAACCGCGACTGGATCGAAAAGTGCCTGGCGCACGAGGATGGGCGTTCATCGCGCGGCGTCTACAACAAGGCCGAATACGAAGTTCAGCGTCGCCACATGATGCAGGAATGGGCTGACACCATCGATGCCTGGGTCGAGGGCCGGAAGTATGTTCCGACGCTCTTGCCGACAGTCATGCCGCCTATCGCGCTCGATCCTGCCCTTTGACTGGCCGGGAATGGCGTTTGGTCACATCGGGATGCTGAGCGCGGGCAATCGGTTTCGCGCGCCGCGCCAGCAACCAGGCGTTGACCTCGGCGAGATCCCAGACGATGCAGCGCGGCGACAGCGCGAAACGCCGCGGAAAGTCGCCGCGCTGCTCCATCTCGTAGATCGTGCTGTCGGCCAGGGGCACCATCTCTCGCAGTTGGTGCCGCCTGATGGTCTTCCTGATCTCCAAACGCTCGCTATGACCCATGCTCAATCTCCTTTGCGGCTTTCGCTGGCGATTGAGAACGATAGGTGCCGACGTCGGAAGTCCCTTCCGAATGGCGTGCGGCAAATTCGGGCTGCGGCGTAGAAATCGGCGGGGATGTTCGCAGCCACAGATGCAGTCTTTGTATCGGCTACGCGATTCAGACGAAAAAAGCTGCGGGTTCAGGCTCGCTATTTGCGCCGATTCGCCGACGCAGCGTCAATATGCGCGCTTTATTCTCGAACTAAGTGGAGGTTGTACGGGCATACCGTGCAAGGAATGTGTCGACTGCGGAGCAGACGACCCTCTCTACCTCACCCTCGTCTATAACGAGTTCAACAACTAGAAATCGTGGCCAAAAGATCTGGTCGTTGATCATGCCGAGAAATTCGCGATTGGCGCGCGAAATCTCCGTGCCGTTCATGGATAGCGTTCCGGATTGGACCTCTTCATGCAAATAGGCCTCTAGTCGCGCGAGATAAGGTGCCTTGCCACGCTCGTAGAGTTCTCGACCAAGCTCAGGAAAACGCGGCGCCTCCGCGATCACGACGCGGAATAATGCTTCCATGCCAGGCGTGCGTAGAAGGCGTGCGTAGTCGCGTCCGATGTCGCTCAACCCTCTCCGTGGATCGCCTGCGACAGGAACAGCGCGTTCTGCGCCTGGCTCACTCTCCCACATACGCGCCATGATCGCGCCGAAGAGCGCGGCTTTGGTCGGAAAATGCTTAAACAGCGTTCCTGTTGATACGCCCGCTGCCTTGGCGATCGTCTCTAGCGTGGCGCGGTCATACCCGAATTCAAGAAATCTGGACACGGCGGCGTCCAGGATCGCCGAGCGCTTCTCGTCAGCCACCCGCGCACGATAGGCGACTAACCCACCCATCTCGGGTCGCGATTTTGTCATGGTAAGCGGAGTGGCTTTACTTGACATGAGAGTGTGTTTGCCTACATGGTGAGTTGTCGCACTCACTATGAGGTTCGCCCATGCGCTTTGCAAGCTTCACTGTCGCCACGGCCCTGCTGCTGTCCACGGGTCTCGCCCAGGCTCAGGACCAAGCCGTAAGACGGATGGCGCCATTCGATTTCCAAGGTCGCTATCTCGTTACCCTCTCTGACGCCGACATGCTGGCTTCGGCTTATGTCGATGGCCGTCTGGGTCCGCGCGAAGGTCGCGACGCACTAGGCATCATCCGTCTAGGCGGCGACCCGCAAGCCTTGCGCGTGGTTGAGACACCGGCATCGAACTCGGTCGCTGGTCCGCCGGTCGCACTCGCGACGACTCCGGACGGTCGGTTCGCTTTCGTCGTCGAGACCTTCAGGCAACGCCCGGATGGGCCGGAGCTGTCTCAAACCTTTCGTGACCTGCGTCACGGCGATCGACTGCGGGCCTTCGATCTGAGCGACCCGTCGGCACCCCGGCTTGTCCAGGAGGTGCAACTTGCCGAACGTCCAGACGCCGTCAGCGTAGCGTCCGACGGCACCTTGGTGGCCGTCACCTTTCATCCGGCTGGCGCCGGTGCCCGGACGCCACTGGCGCTCATTCCGCTCTCCAACGGACGCCTCGGCGAGCCGACTTATCCCGAAGTGCCTGGATGGCGCCTTGGTGATCGTCTCATCCATGCTGAGTTCCACCCCGCACGTCGCGTGCTAGCGCTCGTCAATGAAACAGCCGCCTCGGTCGACTTCATCGAGGTCGCGGGTGATGGCGGGGCACCGCGGCTTCAGCGCTGGGGTGGAACCGTCAGGATCGAAAAAGCACCCTACATGGCGCGGTTCACACCTGACGGTCGGCATCTTATCGTCAACAATTTGTTCTGGGGCGCCGACGTCGAAGGGCAGTGGAACGAGGCACCCCGCGGCTCGGTGAACACCATTCGCCTTGAGGCCGGTCGCGCGGCGGATGGCCAGCCAAGACATGCGCTTGTCTCGCGTGCAATGACAGGGGTGAGCCCTGAAGGTTTGGCGGTCAGCCCAGATGGCCGGTTTGTTGTGACCACGAACCTTGAGCGCAGCTTTCTTCCGTATGGCGACCCGCGCATCACTTGGTTCTCGTCGGTGACAC
>JAKFWB010000358.1 GCA_021732945.1 Porphyrobacter sp. | reverse complement strand
GCGGGCAGGTTGAAATTGCGCGCGGTCTTGCGGAAGATCAGGTTGCCAGTGGTGTCCGCCTTCCACGCCTTGATGATCGCAAGGTCAGCAAAGATGCCCAGTTCAAGAATATAGGTCTGCATCACCCCGTCGCGGTCGGGAAATTGCTTGTGTTCTTTCCCCTTGGCGACTTCGGTGCCCACCCCGGTGCGGGTGTAAAAGCCGGGGATCCCCGCACCGCCAGCGCGCATCCGTTCTGCCAGCGTGCCTTGCGGGCAAAACTCGACTTCCAGCTCGCCAGCGAGATATTGCCGCTCGAACTCCTTGTTCTCGCCGACATAGGAACTGATCATCTTGCGGACCTGCCTGGTACGCAGCAGCTTGCCGATGCCTTCATTGTCGATCCCGGCATTGTTGCTGGCAAAGATCAGCCCGGTCACACCGCTATCACGGATCGCATCAAGCAGCCGTTCGGGCAGGCCGCACAGGCCGAACCCGCCAGCGGCAATCAGCATGTCATTGCGCAACACGCCTTCAAGCGCATGGGCAGCATCGGGGTAAAGTTTTGTCATCGGGCTGGCCTGCTCATTCACTGGATCAGCTTAGGACATACCGTCAGCGGAATGTCATGCGGGGTGATTAGTGGGTTGTGAGCGCGCTGTCACGCTCCTGCGAGTCGTCGAATCGAATCATGGTTCATGTTGCAGTGCGGTAAGCGCGATTCGAGCAGAAATTTGCCGATGCATTGGGCAACTGCCAATAAATTAGGCAGTTCTGTGCAATGTTTTGCATAAAATTGGCTAGAAATCATGCTTAGTTGCAAGGTTTGCATTAAACTATGTAGCTTTCGCACTTGCGCAGGACCGATCTGTGCTGCATATGCGAAGTGCCTTTCAGGCATCCTCTCCCAAACTTTTCAAGCCCGGCCTAGTGCCGGGCTTTTTTTGCCTGACACAGACCGGGAAGCATGCCGGACTTTTTTTCTTTCCAGCACCGATGCTCCAGCGTCGGCAGCGATTTCTTCCTGAGCCCGGCACCCTTCGGCGCAGCGCCTTGCCTCTCGCGGATTGCAATAGGCGGACCCGCTGCCTAGCTATCGGTCTTGTTTGCACCAGCAAGACAGGGACTGCCTTATGCCCGATGCCGAAACCGATAGCCTCACCCGGACCGTGCGTTTGCAAGTCGCCAATGCGCGTCAGGAGGAATCGGGCGCCGGGATCGCGCGCATGCCGCGTTCGGCTTTCCAGAAGCTCGGGATCACCGAAGGCGATGTGGTCGAAATCAAGGGCAAGCGGGTGACTGCGGCGATTGCGATGGCGGCTTACCCCGAAGATGATGCGCTTGATGTGGTGCGCCTCGATGGCTTGCAGCGCGGCAATGCGGAGGCGGGATCGGGCGAGCATGTCGAAATCGCCCGAGGCGAATCGCGCCCTGCGACCCGTGTGGTGTTCGCCCCGGCCCAGCGCGAGATGCGGTTGCAGGGGCCGACTCAGGCGCTGAAGCGCAATTTCTTCCGCCGTCCGCTGATGGCCGGTGATCTGGTTGCGACCACCGGGCAGCAGCCGGTGCAGAACATGCCGGCCGATGTTCGCCAGCTGTTGCGCGCGCCAGCCTATGCCCTGACCCAGATCAGGCTCACGGTTGCCGCGACCAGCCCCAAGGGCATCGTCCATATCGACGAGAACACCGAGGTCGAACTGCGCGCCGAGTTCGAAGAGCCGCGCGATGGCCGCGCGGTCGTGAATTACGACGATGTCGGCGGGATGGAGGAGACCATCCGGGCCTTGCGCGAGATGGTCGAACTGCCGCTGCGCTACCCCGAGCTGTTCATTCGACTCGGCGTAGAACCGCCCAAGGGCGTGCTGCTCCACGGCCCGCCGGGCACGGGCAAGACCCGGCTGGCGCAGGCGGTGGCCAACGAATCCGATGCCACCTTCTTCACCATCAACGGCCCGGAAATCATGGGTTCGGGCTATGGCGAATCCGAAAAGCGCCTGCGCGAAGTCTTCGAAGAAGCCAGCCGCGCCGCACCTGCGATTATCTTCATCGACGAGATCGACTCCATCGCGCCCAAGCGCACGCAGGTGCCGGGTGAGGCGGAGAAGCGCCTCGTCGCGCAGCTGCTCACGCTGATGGACGGGCTGGAAAAGCGCGCCAATGTGGTCGTCATCGCCGCGACCAACCGCCCGGATGCGATCGACGAAGCCCTGCGCCGTCCCGGCCGGTTTGACCGCGAGATTGTGATCGGCGTGCCCGATCAGCGCGGGCGGCGTCAGATTCTGGGGATCCATACCCGCGGGATGCCGCTCGAATCGGCGGTCGATCTCGACGAGTTGGCTCGCGTCACCCACGGCTATGTCGGCGCGGATATCGCCGCGCTCGCCCGCGAGGCTGCGATTGAGGCGGTGCGGCGGATCATGCCCCGGCTCGATCTGGATGAACGCACGGTCCCGCCCGAAGTGCTCGAAGACCTGTGCGTCTCGCGCGACGATTTCCTGGCCGCGCTGAAGCGGGTTCAGCCTTCCGCTATGCGCGAAGTGATGGTGCAGGTGCCCAATGTCAGCTGGGCCGATATCGGCGGAGTGGGCGAGGCGATCGACAAGCTGAAGGAAGGGATCGAGCTCCCGCTGAAGAATGCCGAGGCGTTCCGGCGGCTGGGTATCCGCCCGGCCAAGGGCTTCCTGCTTTATGGCCCGCCCGGCACCGGCAAGACCCTGCTGGCCAAGGCGGTGGCGAAGGAGGCCGAGGCGAATTTCATATCGATGAAATCGAGCGACCTGCTGTCGAAATGGTACGGTGAAAGCGAACAGCAGATCGCCAAGCTCTTCGCCCGCGCCCGCGCGGTGGCGCACTGTGTGGTGTTAATCGACGAGATTGACAGCCTCGTTCCC
>JAKFWB010000211.1 GCA_021732945.1 Porphyrobacter sp. | reverse complement strand
CATCAGGCCCACGCCCGCCACGGGCATCTCGCCCGCAGATCGGAACATCCTATGGCCAAGGGCCAACAGAAGAAGAGCAAGGAAGCCCGCAAGCCCAAGGCGGACAAGGGGCCGAAGACCAACGCCAGCCAGCCCAGTCTCAAGCCCGGCGGGATCAAGGGGCTGGAGAATATGAAGAACGGGTGAGCCTGCCGCTACGGCCAGCCGCATCCGCTGCCGCGCGATGGCTTATGGCAATGATTTTGGGTTGACGTTTACGTAAACGGTGACTTTAATCGCCCGCATCGCCGCAGGAGAGAGCCCGCATGTCCGCTACCGTTGAAATTCACAATGACATCGCCCTGATCCGGATGGATGATGGCAAGGCCAATGCCATTAACTTCGACATGCTGGCCGCGCTTAACGCCGCGCTCGACACGGCGGAGGCGGAGGCCAAGGCCATCGTGCTGGCAGGCCGCGCCGGGCGGTTTTCGGGCGGGTTTGATCTCAACGCCTTCGCCAGTCTGGGGGCGGACGGGGTGTACAAGCTGCTCGATGGCGGGGCGGAGCTGATCCTGCGCCTTTACGGCGGGAAGCTGCCGGTGGTCGCCGCCTGCACCGGGCATGCGATTGCGATGGGTGTGTTCATCCTCAATGCCTGCGACACCCGCGTGGGGACGGCGGGCGATTACAAGATCGGTGCGAATGAGGCGATCACGGGGATTAACCTGCCGGTCTTCGCCATGGCGCTGTCGCGCGACCGGTTGAACACCGCGCACCTGACCCACGCGACGATTCAGGGCTTCATCTATGATCCCGCAGGCGCGGTGGAGGCGGGCTATCTCGACCTGCTGGCCGAGGCGGACACAGTGGAGGCGACCGCGATGGCCATTGCCGCCCAGCTCGCCAGCCTGCCGGCCGCGTCCTACGCCTGGAACAAACACGCGATCCGCAAGCCCACGCTCGACCGGATCAGAGCCAGCCTTGGCGCGCATCATACGCTCTGAGGGGGGCGCAGCGGCGCGATGCATCTGACCCACACCCGCGACCTGACGGTCGACACGCCGCTGCCGTCCGGTCACGCGTTCCTTTCCGCGGCGAGTGGGATGGTGGTGCGCGGGCCTGCGCTCTACGTCGTCGCCGATGATGCGCAATGCCTCGGCGTGTTTGACCTCGGCACGATGGAGCCCGGGCGGCTGATCCCGCTGATCGCGGGTGATCTGCCCAGCGATGCGGCGGAGCGCAAAAAACAAAAGCCCGATTTCGAGATCCTGCTGGCCCTGCCGAACGCTGGCGCGACCCGCCTGCTGGCAATGGGCTCGGGATCGACCACGCGGCGAATGCGCGGCGCGGTGATCGATCTGCCTCACAATGCAGCGCCTACGAGCGTGCGCCTGATCGATCTTGAACCGCTGTTCGCCGCGCTCGCTCCGCTGGTGCCGGAGATCAATCTGGAAGGCGCGGTGCTGCGCGGCGACCAACTGCTGCTCTTCAATCGCGGCAATAGCGCCTATCCCGCCTCGCAGATCATCGCGGTGCCGCTGGCGGCTGTGCTCGAAGGTAGTCCCATCACGGCCACTCTGCTTGCCGAGCTTGAGCTGCCGACCGTGTCGGGCGTTCCCCTGACCGTCACCGATGCCTGCCAGCTGGAGAGTGGCCATATCCTGCTGTCCGCCGTCGCCGAAGCCACCGACAACAGCTATGCAGACGGCGCGTTGGTAGGCGCGGCCATCGTGGAGCTTGATGCGGATTTGAACGTACGGGCGATTGAACTGCTGGACCCGATCCTGAAGGTCGAAGGCCTCGCCGCGCAGGTCATGGCCGACGGCGTGCATCTGATGTGCGTGACCGACGCCGATGATCCCGATCAGGCGTCCGGGCTGTATCGCGGGGTGTTTGACGGGGACCGGTAGTGCACCGTTGGCCTGCTGGGCCAAGTTGCCGCGCTGTCAGACAGGCCTACCCGCCCGCGCGCTCCAGCACTGATCGGTTGCGGCTGAACCATTGCTCGCCCGCATCGTCGAGGAAATCGACCTCCTTGAGCGTGACGAGGCTCGCGCCGTCGCGGGTGGTGGTTTCGCGGATGCGGGCGGGGCGGTCGTCGTCCGTCCCGTCAAGCTCGGCGCGGATCGTCCAATGTTCGGGATCGGCGGCGGCGGTCAGGGTGAGGATATAGGCGCTCAGTTCCGGGGTCCGCCCGGCGCGGAAGCCGGTGGTGTATTCGGTCGCGCCATCCTTATCGAGCATCGCCAGCGAGGTGATGTAGACGGTGCCGACGCGCGGCCCATCGTCAAATGCGGCGCGGCGGATGATGGTGTTGCCATCGCCCACCACTTCGTTGCTGACGGTGACCGGAATGCCCTGCCAGGCGCCCGAGGAGTAATCGAGATATTGCAACTGCCCGGCCCAAGCGCCTGCGATCGAGATGCGCGCCTCGGTTAGCGTGATGGCGGGGGCGGCGTCCTGCGCGGCGGCTGGGGCTGCGGCGGTGAGCAAGGCGGCAAATGCGACGGTGATGTCGGTTTTCATGGCATTACTCCCGTTGGTGTCCATGAGCTACGCTGCATGGGCATGCAGGGTTGCAGGCCGATCTTGATAGCGGCGTGATCGTTTCGATGACAATCGGATGGGCGTGTTGGAGACACAGGTTACACTGTCCAGGAACGAAAAAATTGCCCAGCTCGAGCCGCGCGCGGAGCCGACAAGCGGATTTCCGCGAGCGCTCGACCGACTTTGCGGCCTCGGAGACGGAGTGTGTAGCCGAGAGCGCGCGCAGGAACGCTGCTTGCGTGTCGAGCGGGTCGCTGTCGTGGCGGGGTTTGGTTGTGGCTTGAGTGGAGGCGGTGGGGACAGCGCGGAGCTGTGGGGCGACGCTGCGGTGTGGGCGGGGAGA
>JAKFWB010000213.1 GCA_021732945.1 Porphyrobacter sp. | reverse complement strand
CCATGTAAAGCCGGTGGCCACCATACACGCCGAGCATGACCATGACGAAATAGTGTCCGCAAAGCAGGGCGATTGCGGCGGAGTCGCCCACACTCACAACTGAAATACTAGCGCCAGCTGAAAATTCGTCCCGGTCAGAGTGTTGTTGCCATAGACATTGGGGGTCGCAGTGAATTCGGCCGCCAGTTTCTTGTTGAACTTGTAGCCTGCGGTCAGTTCAAGCTTGGCGAGATCGAAGGCGAGGGGGATCGTAGGGTTGCCGCTGGCGGCGATTTGCGGGGTGTCGTTGCCGATGCTGAGAAGCCCGTCGAGCTTACTGCGCACATACACCGAAGGGCCAAGATCGACGCCATATTCGACCAGATAACGGAACTCGTCCGATGGGGCACCAACCCGAGCGCGATAGCCTGCTTCGGCTACGACGTATCCCGCCTTGCCAAGCGAGTAGCCGAGCTGGATGCGGCCCTCGAAATCTTCCTGCCCGTTGCCGAGCGGCAGCGGGTCGTTTTCTTCATAGGCATAAGGCGCTTTGAATAGCCCCTGGACTGCGACGACAACGGGGCCTTTCGAAACATTGTAGCGCAAGCCAACGTCGATATCGCCAACACCGGAGGTGCTGCTGGTCGTCACACGGCCCGCTTCATCGCGGTCGCTGCGTCTGATTTCCTTGACCGGCACAGAAACGATGAACGACAGATCATCGGTGATGCCAGTTTCGTTGTAAAAGGTGAAATTGTAATCCTCGAACTGCTCAAGCTCTGGCTGATCGGTGCCGAACACCGAGTCACCAGAGAAATAATTGAACGCAGGCTTATTGTAGGTGTCGCCCGCCGGCAAAGTCCAGGGACCCGCCATCGCCGATCCCGGCGCAAAAACACTTGCGACAATCAAAGATTTGGCAGAAATGAGCGGTAAGCCCGCAGGAGCAACAGACTTCAATGCCACGATAATTCTCCCAGAGGCCGGAACAGACGCGCACGTTCGCTGGTAGTCTTTCCGTTCACGTCTTGTGTACGATCCCGACGCTGACAAGGTTACAGGCGATTGGAAACTCGGATTGTTCGGGGTCAAAGCGAACATCCCGCAGGAGCTTCGAGCAGGCAAAGGCGACACGGCGGATGGATAAATTCGTCCGGTTTTGGTGCCTCGTCACTTCCGGTCGTTGAGCGCCCAGTTGTAATCGAAGCCGTCGATTGTCGTGGCATCGCCCAGCAGCGCCTTGGTCTCGGGCGTTGCATATTTGCGGGCATGATCGAGCACCGCAGCCTGGTCACCCCAGTCGCTGCCGTACCAGTCATAGATGCTCGACGCGATAAGTGCGCCGTCAACCCGGGCAAACCCGCGCGGGTGATTGACATAGGCTGTAGCGGCTTCGTCCAACATTGCATCGAGCGTACCCGCGGAATAGGCCCGCGCCGCAAGATTGGGGCACCCGATCGAGGCGCAATTGACCGCATAGTGAATGCGCACATCCTTCCAGCTCGGGCGCAGAATGCCGTGTTCGATATCGTCAAGCGATAACTGCTTGCCGTCCACCTTCAGGATCTTGTCCTTCCACGGGCCCTGGCCGACAAGACCGATATCGCGGATCGAATCCAGCGGATAATTGTCGATCATCACGTCGATGGTCGCCGCGTTGTAGAGATTGACCCAATAAGCAAATTGTTCATCGCGCGGATATTGCTTGATGTCGATTGCCTGCATCGCTGCGAGATAGCGCTTGAGCGCGGTTGCATCGTTCTTCTTGAGCGCAGCGTAATCGACCCGGTTGACCCCGTCGGCCGACGGCTTGACATAGCGCGTCAGCAGCCCGTCCCAGACGCGATGATCGATCGGCTCGGCAAAATTGCCTGAACGGGTCCAGTCCGCATCCGCGGTCTGCGCTGCTGGCGCGCAGGCTGGCGGAATCAGCGTCATGATTGCGGTTGCCAGAGCCAGGCTCAACCGATGGCGTGAACGGGGATACTTCATGTTCGCTAGACCTCTTGTCTGAACCGCGCGCTATCGGCAAAGTTGCTGTCGCAGGCGGTTCGCGTCTTACCAGTAGATTGTTACGCCTGATCTGCCCTATTTCGAGATTGGCGGTTATTGCCCAGCTTGCGGCAAAAGTCAGGCGGCGTTGCGAGGGTCGCAATCCATCCGCGCGGTCAGAACCTCTTCTTCAGTTCGACCCCATAGACCGCCGGTTCGTTGACGAAGCCGGAGAAGTTGTTGAAGTCGATCGCACCCAGCACCGAGGTGTCATCGAAGATGTTGCGGCCGAAGGCGGAAATCTCGAACGCGCCCTCTTTGAATCGATAGCCGACTCGCGCTCCGACCTCAAACAGGCTGCGATCACGGAACTCGGCGCTTTCATAGAGGAAGAAATTGATATTGCTGCGATAGGCGACGTCGGCAAAGGTGAAAACCTCCCCTGGTCCAACCGGGATGGCGTAGTTAACGGTGCCGTTGGCGATCCAGCGTGGAGCCTGCGGCAGGGGATTGCCATCGATCAGAGCGTTTCCCGTCACCGGGCTGATGGGATCGAGCACGGTGCACGGCGCGGCGCAAATTCCGACCTCAAGCCCAGGATCATCGATCCGCGTATTGTTGAGGCTGAGCCCAGCCGTCAGCGTCAGCCGCTCCACTGGATCGAGCCCCAGATCGAGCTCGAACCCGTGGCCCCGCACATGATCGGCGTTGAGCAACTGATTGAAATTGCCCGCCCCGCCCACTGCGGTTAGCTGCTGATCATTGGTGCTGTAATATAACGCCGCCGCGCCAACCCGGCCATTGCCGTTAAAAAAGGTACCCTTAAACCCGGCCTCGAACGAATCGATCGTCTCGGTATCGGCCACGGTCACAGAATCGCCGAAGACGATCCGGCCTTGGACA